>CAIVCU010000321.1 GCA_903904495.1 uncultured Chlorobiaceae bacterium | reverse complement strand
CTTTATCCTCAATCATTCCCTTTACAGTTTTTGCATGGGCAATGTAATGGTCGCTTTGCAGGTGATTTTCGAGGCAGGCGAGATTCTCCCATGTTTCGTAAAAGACAAAAACTGCAGGATCTTCGTTATCCTGATGCAGAATATAATCAATACAACCATCCTCCAATCTGGTAGGTACAATAAGATTCTGCAGTGAGCTCTTAACGCTCGACAGAAACTCTTTTTTTGCAACAATTTTTGCGACAACAACGATTTTTGACATGGTTCGACTTTTTTTATTGACAGTTGTTTATTGACAATGCACAATAGAAACAGAGAGCTCCTGCCTATTCAGGCTTGAATTCCTTTGCCGACAGAAAACGCAGGTGCAAGGAGCGGGCCGACGCCGTGATAACCCCGGTGAGAGGTGTCGTAAATAAGCGGATTGATTTTCATGATGTCGAGAAAGCCATCGTCACCGCAAACATCAGTATCGCCCTTTACATCAATTATTTCTCCGATAAACTGTGTGTGCAGGCCGATTTCAAGCATGTGAAGAAGACGGCACTCAAGCACCACAGGAAATTCGGCAGCATAAGGGGCATCGACCAGTTCGCTTCTGACATGAGTGAGTCCTGCAACGGCAAACTTGTCAACGTCACGCCCGGAAACTATTCCTACATAATCGGCTTCTGCCATTTTTTCCTGGTTTGCAATACCAACGGTGAATGCTTTGCGTTCTACAATACAGGCATACGAGTAAGTAGCCTTACGCAGCGAAACAGCAACACAGGGTGGCTGTGAACAACAGATGCCTCCCCACGCGGCGCTCATCAGGTTTGGCTTGCCTGCTTTATCATATGTTCCTACCATCAGAACCGGGGTTGGGAAAAGCTGTGTTTTTGCTCCTATTGACTTTTTCATGGTATTTCCTTGTGTTGGACTCATGCCCATCGGTTGTATTTGATACTCTCTTTCAAGAGGTTTTCAACTGGAACTGGCGGTTTTGATTCAACAGGATGTCCGATAGCCAGTATTGAAGCAACTTTTATATGTTCCGGCAGACCAAGGAGTTCCTGAACATACGTTTCAGCTGTTTTTCCGTCATTATGAGGACGTTTCCGGATTTGAATCCAGCAGCTGCCAAGGCCCAATGACTCGGCTGCGAGCTGTATGATTATTGCCGCAATGGAACAATCCTCTACCCATACGTCGGAATGAGTGCTCTCTGCACAGACCACTACTGCCAAAGGAGCGTTTTTCAGGAATGCTGATCCCGACTTTTTCACTTCGGACAACCTGTTAAGGAGGTCAGGATCGTCTACCAGAATAAATTTCCACGGATTACTTCCCTTTGATGAAGGTGATCTGAGTGCTGCTTCAGTGAGTGCTTTAATGGATTCAGGGGATACTTTTTCATCGGTGAATTTCCTTATGCTGCGGCGTTTGCGTAAGAGTTCAATCATGGTATTACGTTGTATTATTTTTTTGCGGAATCAGTGGATCAGAAGTACGAATAACTATGTTTGATCTGGTTTATTTCGTTCAAGCAGGTTCTGCCAACGGTGTTTTTCAAGAAAACTACCATCAACATTTGATTCCATTTCAAGAAACATGGTATAAGGAATGGCAAATGACATAAGAGTTCAATAGCCCTCTTGATATTTAGTGATTAATTGCAGAATAGACAACTGCCAAGTTGCATTGTCGTTACACGAATTTTTTTGTTTTTCGGGAGCGGCTTTTCAAGGGGATTGAAACAAATAACAACAGGAGAAACAAAACATTATGGCGCAGACAAGGCACCGACCTCGCCAAGAATACTCATCAATGGCGTTCCTGCAAGATGATCGGAAAAAGTAAAACCTTCACGGCCAAGCTGTTCAATAATGCCATAAGCGGTCTCAATGGCAGCCTTTTCAGAACTGCAGAGAAACGGACCTGGAGTATTATAGTCACCGGTAGAAAAATAGTTCGTACAACCGCACCAGTGCATGCAATAATCATGCAACCCGCAAGTGCTGCACACTTCATTTACTGAATGCTCTACATCATGGCAGCAACTTTTCAGCAATGATGCCCCCTGGGTGATATTGCCCAGACAGTGTTTGCCGCCTTCATCCGAACCGATAAGTCTTTCACACGGATAGACATTTCCGGAAGGAGCAAAAGCAAACTCCCCTTTACCCATCCGGCATTTCTCCAAAGGCTGGTAGCCTCCCCGGAGTATCACCACGATTTTGCTGTCAACAAGACTGATATGGCACGGTACTCCAGCCCGGTAGAACTCAATATACTTCTTGCCTATACTCCCGTAAAGCTCCGGCAGCGCTGCAACATCCTCCCTGGTCCATCGAGCTGAAATATCAGGGTTAAGGTAGATGTTCCTGACGCCGAGTCCGGCAAAATAATCAATAACTTCCGGAAGAAAGCGCAGCGTTTCCGGCCTGTAAACGGCATTGACCGGCATAAACGGGAAAAAATGCAATGCTTTCCTTATGTTCGTCTCAACAATCCCGGAACTGCTGCTGCCGTCAGCAAAAACCCTTGAAAAGTCATGTATCCCTGGTGGACCGTCACAGCTTATCCCGAGTGTGATGTTATGCTGTTTCAATGATGCCGCAATCTCATCAGAAAAAAGTGTTCCATTCGTTATCACCGAAAACAACACTCTTTGGCTTTCATACAGTCTGTGGCCGGTTATCATTCCAACAATTGTTTTGATAAGCTCAACCTCAAGCAGAGGCTCACCACCGAAAAAGCCGATATCAATTTTCTCGCCGGGCGGCGTAGACTGAAAAATGAAATCAGCAATTCGCTCTGCGGTTTCAGGGCTCATCTGCTCCTGAGTCTTACCTATGTAGCAATACGTACACGCAAGATTGCACTGCCGAGTAAGAGCAAGTGTAAATTTCATACATAAAAAAATCAGTGCAAAGGAGGCATGGAACCACACCTCCTTTGCCGAAGTTCACAGATGACTGATAGCACTGATCGACTCGCCGATTTCAATAAAGTTTTCAAACCCGATAGTATTTGCTGCGGCAAGATGATTACCGAACTCTTTCAACAGCGGCCCTGAAAACGACTGCCATTGTTTTGCATCCAGGATATACAAATCTCCTTTGTAGTGCAGATGAGGAGTTCTGCGGCCTCCCCGGATATTGAGAATGTAGTCGACAGTAATTGATTTATTCTTTTCAGTAGCCAGCTTTTCGGAAATTGGGTGGGCATCGACGCGCATTGCTTCATGAGTAACGGCTGCCAGCTTGTTTGCCGCAATAAATTCGCCGACCATTTGTTCCTTCAGCACCCAGAAATCTGCAGGTATGCCGAATCTGATTCCCCAGTCAAGAGTGTTTGTTGGCATTGCGTTCTCCGTTTTGTTAATGATCTGCTCATGATCTACAGAAATATACAGCACCTTCATCTCACTGAACTGCCACAACATTCCGGATAAACAACGGCGGAGATTAAACACGCCAAAAAAAATGACAAAAGAGCAACAAAAATAACCCGGACTTAAGGAGATAAAAATGCTTTGAATTCTAAAGAAAATATAGGTAAAACATAGTAATATTTAACTAAAGAAAATCTTGAACACCAAAAGCCCAGTATTCATATATATTAAAATTTTATCTTTGGTTCTGATCGAAAGGGTATAATTAAAAATGAGGTACAGGATATTATTTGCACAACAACCTGCACCTCAAATCATGTCGCCTTCTTACTGACCCTTTCTGCTTCATTTTGAGAACCATGAGTCGTCGGCAGATTTCTCCCATTTTTCAACCATTTTAAATCTTCGAATGCATCTTCTGCTTCATCAACAAAAGCAAGGTAACAGATACCCTTTGTTGTTGAAGCTGCCAGGATCGTACCGAAAATAGTTTCAGAAAAACTGTAAT
>CAIVCU010000320.1 GCA_903904495.1 uncultured Chlorobiaceae bacterium | reverse complement strand
GCTTTTTCATCTTTCCATTCCAAAGCGGTTTGTCCTTCAGCAATAGAATCTCGATAAGCCTTTCGATCAAAAATCAATGTTTCAGCCAATGCGAATTCAGAAAAATCCTTGAGATACTCCCTTGCTTCTTCCGCCTCTTTAATAACCGGATTTGTCGGGCACAAATTCAGAACGAGATAGCCTTTCAGATTTTGATTAAAGTCCTTGGCCATAGAGTAAACTTCGGAAAGGTGCGGAACCGTATCCAGGTCGTACTGTGATGGTCGGAGGGGACTCAGCAGGAGATCAGCTACGGAAAGTCCAGAGCGTAATTCTACAGAATCCCTGCCAGCTACATCGACAACAAGATATTGATAGCGTTCCGCTAAGTCTCGGAGGGTGATTCGAATATCACCGGAAATCTGCACACAAGGAATATTTTTCAGTTCGGGGTGGCTCTGGCGATCTTGGACCCATCGAGACACAGAGCCCTGAGGATCAGCATCAACCAGCAATACGTCAGCATTGGCATCCAGTGCCAATGAGCAGGCAACGTTTACAGCTATGGTTGATTTGCCACATCCGCCTTTTTGACTACCTATAAGAATAATCATTATTCTGATTTCAGTTAAATATTGGTTAAGCATCATAATAAAACTATTTTGACACCAATACAATATCAAAATTAATAATAGGGCTTGCATCCTTTGCGCAAGAGTTCTTTTTTGGATTACATTGGCTTTTAGTCGGAAAAATAAGTTGAGTGATTATGAAAAAACAGCCAAGTAACACTGCACATCTTTTTCCATCGGAAGATTTATCCGCGATAAAAAAAAGACTAGTAAACTCCAGTCACGATATCGCGATGAACGAACAGGAAGGAATCACCTATCAGCATACTGTTTTTTGTCAGACCGGTCTGCCATACAGAAATCCAGGTGATGAATTGAGGCGTTGGGAGCGCAAGCAAGGGAATGCTGCACTGCTGATCAATGCCGGCGAAATCATTAATCCTATAACACAAGAATTTGTCGATGTTGGACTCCCTTTTGGTCCAAAACCTCGATTGATTCTTAGTCACCTTAACAGCCAAGCACTGAAAACGGGATCTTCCGTCATTGAGGTTGAATCGTCGCTGACTTCCTTTGTCAAACGCTTAGGTTTAGCCGCCCACGGACGAGACATTAACGCGATTAAAGATCAACTTTCCCGACTTTCTGTAGCAACAATTCGACTTGGATTTGTAGAGGATAATCATGCTGTACAAGTGAACACTCAAATCGTTAAAGCGTTTGATCTTTGGTTTAATAAAAACGAACGACAACGGGTGTTATGGCCGTCTACAATTCAGTTGAGTGAAGACTACTTTAACAGCCTGATCAAACATGCCGTCCCTCTTGACGAGAGAGCTGTAGCAGCACTTTCCCACTCAGCCCTGTGTCTTGACATTTACACATGGCTGGCACAACGGCTGCACCGAGTTCAAAAAGACAAACCACAATTCATAACATGGGTTGCACTAAAAGATCAGTTTGGATACCACTATTCTCACATGAATGACTTCAAAAAAGTCTTCCGAAAAACATTAGAGATGGTACATTCTCAGTATCATGACGCTCGCTTTCAACTCGATGGAAGAGGCATGACTTTGCTTCACAGTACCCCTCCAATCAAAAGCAAGCATCACCTGATTTCTTAACCCAGTACCCACTCAAGTTATCAACAAAACTTTGTGAATACAGTGAGTTATCCACGATCACTTTGTCCCAAAATTCACGATCACTTTGTCCCAAAAACAAGGTCAAAACCACGATCACTTTGTCTCACAATCCTATAGTTCTTTTTACCTATAGTTAAACCTATAGTTGAATGCGCTTTTTTTGTGGATAACCGAACACATTCAGAGCTGAAAAATTATTGGACCCGTTACAGTGAAATTTTACCATTCATCAAACCATAAAATGCACCTGAATGACTGAGCAAATTCAAGAACACTTTGTCTCACAATCCCCTATTTGATCACTCAACACCTAGCCAAACATTTTCCAAAAGGAACCCCACACAAACAAAATTCAAAAAGCAGCAGGTGAAGCATTGAACAAAAACCTGGTTTCAACCCCAACCGATCAATCAAAAAAAAGCAATAACATAGTTTGACAGATAGAAAGCAAAAAATCGATAACAGAAACAGCAGAAAAAAAGTGGTTTAGGAAAAGAGGTATAATTCAAAATTATAGGCGCATAACAAGGCGTAGCCGCAAAAATACCACCAATACAGACACCGCTGTGTTTTTTAGGGGATCACCGCACCAGAGCCATTTATGACCACCTTTTTATAGAGGCAAACCGCATCAAAATTGATGGGAGCGAGAAGCCATCGACAAGGTGATTTATGAAGTTTCAGTTCGCAAAAAAATGAAAACGTGTCATGGCTGCAATCAGGAAAAATACACAGAGAAGAAGAGGGGAGGAAAGCGCAAGATAAAGTATATATAGCCATTCCTTAGAATGGCCTTATATTAAAGTGTTTGGCTGTGTAGCCAATTTATTTTTTGTTAACACATTCAATGTTTTATAGTCTTAATCTTTTGTTTTATAAACAGTTATTAGTACTTGGTCTATAAATAGTGATGTAATTTTATCATATATGGTGCGATACAAAAAGAGGCAGGATGTAAGCGAAAAAAAGGCTGTGGAGCTGGATGTTTCTGAACTGAAAAAGCAGAAGCCTAGCAGGCCGTATCGGAAAAGAGACGCCGTGCTGAATATCCGTATTTTCAGCTCTTCAATGGATGCATTGACGGCATTTTCAGCAATGCAACGTATGTCCAAAACAGCCGTGGTTGAGGCTGCTTTGGCGGAGTTTTTTGAAAATAATTTAGAGGCCCCTCATGATCGGCGTAACTACTATCTGTATAAACGAATCGATGAAATAGCTGACGTCGCCAATCTACAGGCGGAAGCATTTTTTACCTTTATGCAGTATTGGTTTGCTCATACACCACAAATTCCGGAGGAGCTTAAAAAGAATGCAAATATCATCGCAAAAGATCGGTTCTCTGTCTTCCTGGATTTTTTACAGGACAATATGATTGCGGGACGGCTGGTCACAAAAAAGTTTACCGAGCAGTCACAAGATGAGGAAGCTCCAGAGGAGTAGGATAGGGGAGATCTTATACACAAAAGAGCTATCTATGAGAAATTATTTTTACGGTCTTGAGCACTCTTTTCCTGATCAAACCAGCTATTTTATCATCAAGTTTTCCTTGATCAACTCAATATTTTCCCTTCACTGAAACGCTCTTATGATGCTATGAAGAAAAACAGAATCGACTTGGAACGGATTAAGCGCCTGATTATCATCGCGCTGGTGTCTGATGACTACCTGATGGAGACGCTGGTTCTGAAGGGCGGGAATGCGATTTCCGTGGCTTACGAACTCTCATCCAGGGCTTCTTTTGATCTCGACTTTTCAATTGGTGATGACTTCAGAAATATTCCAGAGGTACCATCACGCATGATAAAAGTACTTGAAGAAAAGTTCCGATCTGAAGGGTTTTATGTGTTTGATTTTTCATTTCAGGGAAAACCTCATGTGCTTAAAGAGGAGTTAAAAGATTTCTGGGGCGGGTATAAAGTGACGTTCAAGTTTATTGAATTTGAGCTGTTGCAGCAGCTTGGCGGTGAAACAAATTTTGACGCTATGCGCAGAAATGCGGTGCCGATTTATCCGGATCAATCGCCATCAATCGTGATTGAAATCAGTAAGTATGAGTTTATTGATGACCTACAGGAAGTAGAGTTGGATGGGTATACGGTGCAGGTGTATGCACCACGGTTATTGATTTTTGAAAAAGTTCGGGCCATCTGTCAGCAGTTACCGCAGTATAAAGAGGTTGTTCCATCGTTTTCGCCAAGAGTTCGGACGCGTGATTTTTATGACATTGCTACGCTGATGAGCCGATTTTCGGTTGATCTTTCCTCAGCGGAGAGTAGGAAGATTATGATGCAGGTTTTTGATGCCAAACGGGTTCCGTATGAGTATCTCCATAACATGATCAGCAGCAGGGAACTGCACCGAGAGGGTTTTGCTTCGTTAGTAGATACTGTGACTGCCGGTGAAAAGGAAAATCTTAAGGATTTTGATTTTTACTTTGACTACGTGATCGAGACGTTTTCATCCATGTTGGATGAGGATCTTCAGAAGCCTTTGGGATAGTAGAGTTGCCAGGTTTCAGAGTACTCGGTTTCCTGCATGGCATAGGCGAGGTAGAAATCATATTGAAACCCTCGTTTTTTTAGCAGATTGAGCAGGCTATCCCGATAACCGGTTTTTTCCATATAGAAACCAATAGCCTGATGGTAGGGATAGGTGAAGTCAAGCCTGCTAAGCATTGCATTCAGCTTGTTAATGGAAACGTTTTCACGGGCGTTTTCGTACGCTTTAAGCACCTCTCCAATGCCCCCTGAATATGCCGGTCTAACGGCAATATCGATAAGGGTTCTTTCCAGGCTCGTGACAGCAAGAGTTCCTTCTTTTGGGTGTTCCATTGTAATGACGCCTTCATTGCCCGTATGCTTACCGTTGAGCAAGTAGATAGTGGCGCCTTCATAGATGGCAACGTTATTTGATGATCGTTGTGGCTTGGAAAACGCCCGCTCGATATCTTCTTGCTCTAAAATCCCCCTTTCAATTTCTTTGGGGTATTGTTCAAAAGTGACATAAATGGTTTTGGGTATCTGCTCGGTCAATTGATGGAGATAAATAGCTGTATAGTGAGAAAGGTACCCTTTAGGTTTTAATCCTTGGGCGAGTTCATAGAGCGTGGCTGTTCCGTATACGTAACGTTTCAGTGTACTTTTTAAAAAAGGAAAGGTCAGAGCTTGCAGCTTAGTTTTTGTGATTAGCTCCTCAATGAATTTTTCTGTTGTCATGCTTTGAGCAAGTCGCCATTCACCACGATGTTTGTCGAGAATAGCCGCTATATCATGTATGCCGAAAACCTTGAGAGGATTATTCTCAAAAAGGGTGGCAATATCTTTTTTTGCGATGGAAAATCGGGAGATTCCTGCCATGAACGTTTTAGTTGGCATCGTGTAGTATTTATACTACACGATGTGAAGTTACTGGTTTATAAAGACAAAAACAAGAGTCCATGCAATAATAATTGATTTATGCTATACTGGTAAGTATTTATACTTACCAGTAAAGGTAAGGAAATAAAACATAAAAGTCAATAAATATTATTAACAAGTTGTTTTATAATAACTTAATACCTTGCAGGGGTGCTGATAATGTTAGTACATGTACTAACATTATCGGGGCCTCATAAGTTCCTGACAAAAGATGAATCCTTGCCTTCTTCATCAAGAAAAACGTCATACAGTCTCTAACCCTGATAGCATATTCTATGCACGCGTGTTATGATTTCTATGCACGCGTGCATAGAAATTGGGATGCAGCTTCAGGGACGGTTTATGGATTTGGTGCATCCATGACAGACGATGGTTTCAATTGAGCGTGAACGTACGATTTCCCCCTTTTTTGCAGATAATCAGAGTACTCTCTGCATGCGTAGAGTGGGGTAATGTGGTGTGTAAAAAAAGCCTGGTGTTTGTTGACGGGTCGTTATAGTTTATTAATTACTTTATTACTTTGTTTGTTTATTAGTTAATTTATTTGTTTATTAAATCAAGTGAGCCGCCGCGATTAAACCAAATATTTTTGCTATGCGTCCAGTTGAATTTACACCTGAAGAGATCATTCACGCCGGTCAGGAGCTACGATCCGCTAGCCGTAACATCACAGGTTTTGCCCTGCGCCAGAAAATAGGGGGCGGTAATCCTTCCCGGCTTAAGCAAGTTTGGGATGAGTACCTCAATAGTCAAGTTGAGGCCAAAGCCGATCCGGTTGCAGAGCTTCCCATTGAAGTGACCGAAGAGGTGGCCGCAGTGAACAAAGCGCTTGCTGAACGCCTGATGGCAATGGCTGTTGGGGTAAACAATAAGGCAGTTAAGGCTGCGGAGCGCCATGTGGCCGAAATCATCCGTAGTGCAGGTGAGCATCGTGAACAGGCAGAGCGAGAATTGGCAGATGCCTCTCAGACCGTAGAGGATCTGGAGACCAAGCTGGACGAAGCCAGGGCAAATGCTGAAGAAATGGGAAACCGGTTGACTGAAACTCAGACCGAACACCAGGCACAAGCCGTCAAGTTGGCTCAAGTGAGTGAACGTCTATTGATGATCGAGGAGGAACGCAACCGATACGAGCAACAGGCCGAGCAGATGCGTAACGAACGCGATACGGCCCGTGAGGATGCAGCAAAGTTGCGTGGTCTTGTGGAGGGATTACAAGCCCAGGTTAAGGATCTCATGCAAACTTTGGGGTCACGTCAGCATCCCGACGACGAGAACAAGCGCTCTAAGGCTTCTGACAAGAAGTGATAGGCAAAGATGGCGATGTTCAGGCTGTTGCGGCCTTTTATCATGCCAGCGGGCTGCGATTATTTACACAGTTTGCACCCGTATAACGATCCAGCGCCGAGTTTTTGAGGTTGATTCGATGTGAAGTATTATTTGAAATAAAATCGCAGTAGTTGTTACATTGCGAATACATTTCTATAGGGCTTAAATAATTAAATTTCAGAGGAAATAATATGGTTAAGCTTGATTATGCGGATTACAAATTTACAATCAAAGAAGGATCACCCAGTGTTTCTGGTGCAGATGATGCTCCTGTTTCATTATGCTGTGAGCCGATAACCTCAGAGCTAAGTATTGTTGGAAGCGGGTATCTTTCTATTCATTTAAAGAAAGGGATTTCTTGTGATGATGCTCAGGAAATCGCTAAAAATCTTGAACAATGGATTGAAAAAATTTGCTATGTGAAATAGCTAAAATAAGGCAATATGAATCAGGACTTTTTCCCATTAGGTGGATTATATATCAAGGAGCCAGATCAAAATATGGATGTCATTATTTTTGATAAGGCACCAAATTTAAAAACTGAAGATTTAAAAAATGGGATTTCTAGGTTTGGTGGTCGATGGAGATCCCCAAGTTATTTACATGCCTATTATCGTTCAACTTGTATCCTACTTAATGAAGGAAATCGTGAAAACTGTTTAGATGATATTGGGTTACCATTATTTTATTTGCAAAGACATACTACAGAGCTGCTACTTAAAAAACTACTATCTTGGTTTTGTGATATTGATGCATATAACAAACCGATCCAATTACAAGACCAAAAAAAAAGGTTGAATAATGAGCACCGTTTACCCAGGCTATATGAGGATATTCAGATTTCCGCTAACAAGTTAGGTTTTGAAAAACCACCTGATGAGCTAAATGAATTAGTTACTCTTCTCGTTAAATATGAGACAACTAATCCTACATGGTCAAGATACTCGAAAACAACAAAGGGAGATGACTCTCTTCCTGAAGAGGTTGCTATACCAATTCAACAAATACAAAGTATAATGGAAACGGTTATATCAAAGACTTTATATACAGATATGCCTGAAGTTACTTACGAAAATTTGTTATACGATGCATGGTTTTCCCTAGCAAAAAAAAACGGCGATGTTGGTTAAAAAAATCATGTCTCACGAAAAAAAGAGTCGTTTTACTGATATCTTTTTCTACCCCGTAGCAGACATAGACAAAATGTGTTCTTATGTCTAGTATTGACCCCTGAAAAGCCCGTAAACGGGGTCGCTTCAGAAAACGGATTTTAAAACCCGTTAAGGATTATTAGATGCAGGAATCCATCGGAAAAGCATCGTAACAGATCCCCCGAAATTATTTGTTAAACTGAAAAAATAGCAAGTTCACATTAAGCTTCTTCAATTCTGAAGCACCCCGGCTTTAAATTTTTGATGGGTTGGTACTAATCAGATATCTATAATCTCGGCTGACTCATATTTTCAAATATTGCCGGATAATCTTTAGGGCTGAGTACGGTATCGTAGAGGCCGATGTTCTCTCCTTCGTGTTTGTTTATGCCGGTGTAGGAGAGGCTGGCATCTTCGTAGCGTTTGAATTTGTAGATGGCGTCGTTCATGAGCGCGCTGTTGAATACTCCGAGGCTTACGAGTAGTTCAAAATCTTTGACCGATAAACCGGTTACTTTTTTGAAGAGCCCTGGCTCCAGTTGGGTGATAACGTCTTTGAGAGAGCGTTCACGGTAATCAGTCAGATACATGAAGACCGGAATGCGGGTAGCAAATTTGATAAGTTTTTCCTGAATCTGTTTTCGGAGGGTTTTGTACTCTTTTTCTTCTGCTGTGAGTTCTTTTTTCTCCCGTTCTGTCACCTCTTTGTCATTTGCCTCTTTCTTTGCTTTTTTGACGGCTTCGGATTTATTGATTATGGTTTCGATTTCCTGATTCAGATTACGGAAGCCTTCTATGTTCATGAGGGCAGCTAATGCTTCCTTGTTGCCCATCAATCGTTTCAGGGTGTTGTTATCGACATTGACGAGCAGGGCGCTTTCCCAGCGGCGTGCAAGCAGTGTGGCTGTTGTGCCACTCATTGCCATATCGAGAATTCCGGCGGCGTCAATCTGCTTCATGGAGCTGCCGTCGTAAGCGAGTACCGGCAGAAAGTTGATAAACTCCTCGATCTTTTTTTCCGGGTTTGCTTCATTGACGTTCAACCGGCAACTGTAATCGGCAATCTGGCGTAAGGCTCTGTTTGGGGCGAAATCAAAAACGTAGCACTCCTCTTTAATGACTTGCTCACGGTTCGGTGAAGCCCTGTCAGGGTTCTTGATGGTCCAGGGTGACTGCACGCGGAATGCGGCCTGAAAATAGGTCTCGGGGCTGGAGGCGTTGCGAAGCATGAAGATTCCAGTCCAAGGCTTTACGGTTACTCCGGTGGTCAGCTTGCCACATGAAAGGGTGATTGTTTTGGTTTTCAGTGGATTGTCCATGGCTTCTTTTACCGGCGGCAATGCCTCAACACCAATACCGGCGGTGGTTCCGGCAGCAACAACTACTTTATAATCGTGGTAAAAACGGTTTTGTTTCTGTTCAAGCAGGTTACGCATGGCATGGCATGATGCAACGCTTGGCATAAACCAGAAGGTATGGGAGAGAACATTGAGCAACCGGACATCTGAAAACGGCATGGGCGGTTTTTTTGCTCCAAGTTTCAGATTGTCAACAGT
>CAIVCU010000319.1 GCA_903904495.1 uncultured Chlorobiaceae bacterium | reverse complement strand
TGAATATCATGCTGGTATCGGTGACAGAACGGACCCGTGAAATCGGGCTGCGCAAGGCTATTGGTGCAAGGAAAAACGATATCATGCTGCAGTTTCTTGTCGAATCTGTCGGCTTGACCATCAGCGGAGGGTTTATCGGGGTTCTTGCAGGTATCGGGATCTCCCTTATTCTCTCCTTTTTTGCCGGATGGGCAGTAAAAACCTCACTGATTTCGGTTGTTCTTGCCACAGCCTTTTCAGCGCTTATCGGCATTTTTTTCGGCCTTTGGCCTGCCAGAAAAGCTGCAGAACTGAAACCGTTAGAAGCCCTCCGATACGAGTAAGAAAGTGAGAACAGTTACTAAAAGCTGAATTCTGTCCTGAGATATATTCCATAATCATTCATCAGGCGGCCATTGTCAAACCCCCTTCCATACGCAATGGATACAGTATAGCGTGGATCAAGCCGGCTGAACCATAATCCCCCGCCTGCAGACGAATGCCATGCATCTGAATTTTCCCCAGCAAGAAAGACTCTGCCAGTTTCAGCAAAAAACAGCGGACCATACTTAATCGGAACAAAAAGCTTAAAAGTACCCGTATAGAGACGAAGTTCCGAACCGGCATAGAGTGATGCATCGCCTGCAAAGCGCTGTTGGTCATACCCCCTTAGCGAGGTAGAGCCACCGAGAAAAGCCGCATCATAAAAAGGATAATCACCCCATATTTTCTCTCCTCCCAGACGGAAGACCACTCTTGAATAACGAGATGAGACAAGCGGAATATAGGTGCGGAATTCTCCATTGATTTTTCCATATGCATTTTGATTGCCAAAAAATTCCGGATAGTACTTCCCTGACAAATCGAGCAGAATACCGCTGAGCGCTGTTGTAGAACCTTGAGATGCCGGATTACTTTTTGCATATCGGGAGGCTTGTGCAATTGCATCACCACTTTCTCTTGAATCATAATGAAATCCAAGTGTGAAACTGCCGGCAAAATTATTATCGATACCGGGAACTTCAGCTCTATGCAGGTCATTATATGATCCGGGCTTAAGAGTAAGAGCTACCCATTTCGCATCGATCCCAGCGCTCCATTTATAGTTAGTGTCCATCGGATAGTTCAACGAAGCCTTTAATGAGGTGATTTGATTTAAAATTTCGAAATCTTCTTCTTCCAAGCCTTTGCCATTAAAGTATTTTTCGTTTCCAAGCCCGTAAAAATGAATTAGATTCAGGCCTGACGTACCGGCTTCAACAAAAAGGGAGGTATTACTGATGAGCGTTCGAAAATCACCGCTGTAATGTAATTTATAACGAATATCATTTGCGGTGGCGGCGCCTCCGTCGAGCTGCATCCTGTAGCGGTAGGTTTCATCATTGACACCGTAATCTTCAACTTTTGCCCCCACACCAAGAAACACTCCGTATTCAGAGGCATAATCGTAATTCGGATAAAGCTCAATCTCCGCCCCAGAATCACGAGGCCTCAGATTATATTTCTCTTTTTCAGCATCCGGGAAAATGGACACTAGCTGTTGATTGTCAGGCTGTACATCGGGAATTTTCCAAGGCTGAGCAATTGCAATATTGTAACGAGGCAATGACAGGCAGGAAAATGCAAGAAAACAGATTGCTCCCTTAATAAATAACTTCATAACGTGATTAGCTATATCCGTTAACAGGAAAAAA
The DNA here is from genome assembly GCA_903904495.1 of uncultured Chlorobiaceae bacterium. Taxonomy (GTDB): domain Bacteria; phylum Bacteroidota; class Chlorobiia; order Chlorobiales; family Chlorobiaceae; genus Chlorobium. Next base: position 393 of record CAIVCU010000319.1, on the reverse strand, counting down.
TTGGCACTGCCTAACCGACCACATGGTTTTTCAATGCGTTTTTAAGTGTCATCGATTTGAATTTCTCTTTCTCCATTTTACAGTATCAATGCGGAATCAACTCAAGAGTGTGACTCAACTCGCAGATACCAAGCGGTTTTCAAGGCTGCTCTTCTAAAACAGAGTCGGCCTTGAAGCCACCCACACACACCTGACGAAAAAAGAACAACACACACAAAACTTTTCAGAATCTGATAACGAGTTCTTCCGTTTATTCGGCTACAAAGTGAGCCCTTCTGTTCTGCGCCCAAGCCTCTTCATTGTGACCTTCTGCAAATGGTTTTTCCTCCCCATAGCTGACGGTCTTCAGACGGGCAGGTTCAACGCCAAGATTAACGATGTAATCTTTGGCAC
>CAIVCU010000318.1 GCA_903904495.1 uncultured Chlorobiaceae bacterium | reverse complement strand
TGGTTGGGCTCAATGACCAGGTCGTCGGTGATCAACTCAACTGGCATCGTCGTATAGTTAGGGAGGAGCTTGTGCAACATGGTAGCCACGGTTCTGAGGTGATTCACGATGACGATGGCGACCCCCAAGTCAGCCGGAAGATTCTGCAATAACCGAATGTATGCATCAAGACCACCAGCCGAACCTCCCACGCATACGACAGGGAAGTCCCTGGCAGCTCTCTTAGCGTTCATTAGTTATCCGAGTTGATCAGCTAGATAGTTCTGGATACCTATTTGGCTTATCTGGCTAATCTGTGCTTCAAGCCAATCAAGGTGGACCTCTTCATCTTTAAGAATTGATTCCAAAAGTTCCCGGGTACCGCTATCACCGACCTCTGCTGCAAGCTTTATGCCATTATTGGACAGGGATATTGTTTCGACTTCTGAAAGCATGTCGTTTTTGTGCTGTGCTGCAACATCTGAACCAATTGAAATTTTGTTTAGATGGCTGACAACGGGAATTCCTTCGAGAAAGAGAATCCTCGTAATAAGCTTTTCAGCATGCTTCATTTCGTCGATTGCGCGCTTTTCATCAGTTTTGTGCAGTTTTTCGTATCCCCAATTGCTGCACATTTCAGAATGCACAATGTACTGGTTAATAGCTGTCAGCTCACCCGTAAGCAAGGCGTTGAGAATTTCAATAATTTTCGGATTTCCTTTCATCATGCTCTCCTTGAAGTTTTATTGATGCATTGGATTTGTGGAATGCCCTCACTCTCAGTTCGTTATAGCTCTTAAAGTAGTCGAAACTCAATAAGACCTACATCTGGATTATATATATAAAAACGCAATTCGCAACGTTATCAAGTGCTTTTATCTCTAATTAATGGCACTTTTGTAAACTAATAAAATAGATATTCAGTATATAATAAGAAAGATTGATAGACGTTGATCTCTGTATTCATAATCAAAAGGAGAAAGAAATGCTGGAAACTATCGCCATTATTCTGATCGTGCTATGGCTATTAGGACTTGTTACCTCATACACGATGGGTGGACTAATACATGGTCTTCTGGTTATCGCAATCGTGGTAATCGTGATTCGTGTTATTCAGGGACGGCGTATTTAGAAATACTGAAAGATTACCTGGAAGTGTACTCGGTTTTGTGGGGCTGCTTACGGATGGAATGAAATTTTACAAAAATGGCTTCAAAGCTTGTCTTAGGTGACGGCGGCGACGTATTACGATGCCATTACTGGACTTTCGTGAGCAGAGCCCTGTTACTTACTGTAAGAAGATTAAAGGAACAAAACAGCACGATGATGTTTTTAGTAAATGAATATTGCCTTGATTATCAGTTCTCAGCAACGATTCAACTGCGGTTCCATAAAAACCATTTCAAGTACATTTTCATACAATTGCTTACAATTACTTGGGGATGAGCATGCCTATAGCAGCAAATCCCATAACCGCAACCGCTACCCAGCCAAGAATAACTATCGGCCGACTTGCAGTAAATTTCCCCATGACAGATTTTTTGGAAACCAGTAAGATAACAACAATCATCAGGGGTACAGCGATGATACCATTGATAACAGCACTCCAGAATAATGCCTTCATTGGACTGATCGGTGTATACTGGATAGCAAGCCCGAGAAAAACACTGACAACAATAATACTGTAAAACCCTTGAGCATCAGAAACCTTGCGTTCCAGTCCTGTATTCCAGTTCAGAACCTCGGAAAGTGCATAGGCGCCGGAACCTGCAAGAACAGGAACACCGATCAACCCAACTCCAAGAATACCAATAGCAAAAAGCACGAAAGCAAAGTCCCCTGCAAGAGGTCTTAGAGCACTCGCAGCCTGTGCAGCTGTATTGATATCTGTAATTCCAGATACGTTAAGTGTCACGGCAGTAGCCAGAATAATAAAATAGGCAGTGATATTCGAATAGAACATACCACTCCAGGTATCCCAACGTATACGGCGAAGTTCTTTACCCGCAACACGTTTATTTTTCAAAAGTGGCAGGGCTTCTTTTTTTGCATGCATATCCTCAACTTCTTCGGAGGCTTGCCAGAAAAAAAGATATGGACTTATTGTCGTTCCAAAAACGCCGACAATGACTGCTGCTGAATCAGCATTAAAAATAAACGTTGGTAAAAGAGTATGTTTCATAACTTCTCCCCATGGCACATGAACAGTAAATAGCACCGCTGCATAGGCGAGCAGGGAAATGGTAAGCCACTTCAGGAAATTTACGTAGCGATGATATGGGATGAATACTTGCAGGAGAACTGTTCCGAAGACAAAAAAAGCTGTCATCCAATGACGATTGACACCCGTAATAAGCTCTGCAACTTCTCCCATAGCAGCAACATCAGCAGCTATGTTCAGGGTATTGGCAATCAGCAACAGCGCCACCACACTATAGAGAACATAAGGCGGAAACGTAATTTTGATATTCGCAGCGAGTCCTTTCCCTGTAACTCTACCAATACGGGCACACATGGATTGAATTGCAGCCATCAACGGGAATGCCAGAGGCATCGTCCAGAGCATATTCAGACCGAATTGAGCGCCAGCCTGAGAATAGGTTGCTATCCCGCTGGGATCATCGTCAGCTACTCCCGTTATAAGTCCAGGCCCAACCCGGGCGAGCGGGTGCTCTTTTAAACGATTCCAAAAAAATTGTGAAAGATTCATATCCTGAAAAATTATTTCATGAAGTGATAAAAAACCAGGAATGATAGAAGGCCGTTTTCGAGCATTGACCTTATATAAAATTGGCACTTACACTCTGAATAAAAAACTGATTTCAATCAGAAGGGAGGATTTATTTTTTTGGAGGATTTTCTGCACTTCCCTTCCACGGACGAGCATTGGTAGGGAAATCAAATACCAGGATCGATATTATTTGCGATCCCCCAGGCAAGGGCTGCGAGAATCACACTCTAGGTTTCTCAACTATCTTTGTTTTTGCTGTATAAAACTGACAATATTACACCGGGCATTATTCAAACAAAATCGTGAACATTCAAAACTGGTATTCATAGGTGTTGAACTTTTATCCTTACTTCTGAACGAAAGCGTATAATAAAAATGAGGCACAGGATATTGTTTGAACAACTCACCTGCACCCCAAATCACGTCGCACCTGAAATACAGCTCCTTATTGCTTCATTTTGAGAACCATG
>CAIVCU010000317.1 GCA_903904495.1 uncultured Chlorobiaceae bacterium | reverse complement strand
CGATACAGGTACCCTGAGTTATCCGCCGAATCTCCCTGGCTGGACTGTTTTTCCTTTACGCGACCCTCTGCAGCAATTTCTCAAGCAGCAGAAAGAGCTCTCCATTCCGGTTTTTATTGACAATGATGCTAATGCGGCAGCCTTTGGTGAAGCGTTGTACGGTGCAGGGCGCGAGTTTCGGGATTTTCTCATGGTGACCCTTGGTACCGGTGTCGGCGGCGGAATAATTCTGAACAGAAAACTCTATCGTGGTTCTAACGGTACGGCTGGAGAAGTAGGGTTCGTGATTATTGATTTCGAAGGATCAAGCGCTCATGCGGGTGTAACAGGTACTCTTGAAAGTCTTATCGGTAAAAAGCGTATTGTGGAACTTGCACTCCGGATGATCAAGGCCTCTGCGTCCGGCTCTTCTGTCGGGAAGTTCTGTGGCGACGACTATACCAGGCTCTCGCCGCGCCATCTTGAACAAGCCGCCAGGGAGGGTGATGCCCTCTCTCTTGCAGTATGGGAGAGGATTGGCTCCATGCTCGGTGTCGGGCTGGCAAACGTTGTTGCGCTCATGGATATCAGAAAATTTGTCATAGGTGGAGGCATTTCTGCTGCCGGCAGCCTTATTTTCGATCCGGCCCTTGATCAGCTCCGGCGTTCGACGCTTCCTTCAATGCATGACGGAATTGAACTGGTGCCGGCACTTCTCGGCAACAAGGCAGGAATGTATGGTGCTGCGGCCTTATGTTTTGGCTGAACTTAACAAGGGTTTACCGTGCTTGATCGTCTCCTTCACCTGCTCTTTCCCAATGTCTGCGTGGTCTGCCGCAAGCTTCTTCTTCCTTCCGAAGAGGGCTGCTGCAGCTCCTGCATGAAAGGTTTCGATCCATTCAAAAACTATTTTGAGGCTGAACAGACCTTGCGAAATGTCCTGGTCTCCCGTTTTGGCGACATAGTGCTGTTTGAACGGGGGTGGTGCCGCTACCAGTTTCACAAAAAGAGTCCCCTGCAGCTTGCGCTACACTCCATGAAGTATGAAGGGCTCTATAAGCTTGGTACCATGTTTGGGCGTCAATTGGGTGAATGGATGCTCGCCAGTGGTGATATCGGGGATATAGAGTGCATCGTACCGGTTCCGCTTCATCGCATGAAAAATATTGAACGATCCTATAACCAGGCGGATAAAATTGCTGAAAGTATTGGTAAATCAATTGACAGACCGGTTATGCGTAAACTTCTTATGAGAAAGCGTTACACCGTTTCGCAGACCGGCCTTCCTGCTGAGGAGCGGAAAAAAAATCCTGTAGGCGCGTTCCAGGTTGTACAAGGTGTTTCGTTGCGTCATGTGCTTCTTGTTGATGATATTGTAACAACCGGGGCAACCCTGGCCGCTGCTGCCGCGGCATTACTGCAGGCCGGGGTTGAGAGAGTCTCTTTTGCTGCAGTGGCTATAGCTTTGAAGGAGTAAGAGAGTATGGAACTGTTTTATACTTCCCGGGAGAACATCACGCTCGATTCAGCCAGGCTTGTTATTGATGGTGATGAGTTTCATCATCTTGTTCATGTTCTGCGCAAAAAAACGGGTGATCAGATTCTTGTTACTGATGGTAACGGTCTGCGGTGTGAGGTGAGAATTCTGGATGTCGGCAAAAAGTCGCTTGATGGGGAAATTCTTGATTATGCAGTGGTTGATCGTCCAGAAACTGGAGTTACTGTTGCTCTCTCACTCTTGAAGGCCCCCCAGCGGTTTGAGCTTTTTCTGGAAAAAGCCACAGAACTCGGTGTGTCAACAATTATTCCAATGATTACGGCGCGGACGGTCAGTCAGTCGACGAGTGAAAGAGTCCAGGGCCGGCTGAACAGATGGAGAACAATTCTGCTCTCTGCAGCACGGCAGTCAAAAAGATTGTATCTGCCTCAGCTTGGTGAGCCCCTCTCTTTCAGACAGGTTACCGCGCTTCAGGGGTACGATCTGAAACTGATTCCTTATGAGGTTTCAGAGGAAGCTCCCGGGGTGCATTGTGCGGGAAAAAACTCGCTTTTTCTGATTGGAGGGGAAGGCGGCTTTACTGCAAAGGAGGTCGAGGAGGCCCGTCAGGCGGGGTTTATGGAAATTTCTTTTGGCAAAACAATTCTCCGTGCCGAAACAGCTGGAATTTTTGCAGTTGCTTTTGTTCGTGCGCAGCTTCTTTGTGGGGAGTCCCGGGAGTGGTTTTAAGCCTGCCGATTGTTATGAATGGATGAACACAACATAAATGACTATGAACAGCTTAAAAGCAAACCAGGTAATCCTTCTTCTGATTGTCCTGTTCATCTCCGCTATTTTCTTTGCCATGATCCGGTATTTCCTCATGGTTATTGTTCTTGCGGCTATTTTTTCAGCTCTTGCCATGCCGGTGTTCAATCAGTTCGATCGCTGGTTCAGGGGCCGTAAAAGCCTGAGTGCCGGAATGACCATGGTTACGTTGCTTCTTATTGTGATCATTCCTTTAGCCATACTTCTCGGTATTGTTGTTGATCAGGCAGCCAGGATCGTGACTGTTGCTGTTCCATGGATTCAGCAGCAGTTCAAGGAGCCGGCAGCATTCAACGAGCAGCTTCGTACCCTGCCGTATTATGCGGAACTTGAAATTTATCGAGTAAGTATTCTGCAGAAAGCCGGTGAGCTTGTGAACAAAGCGGGGGCAATGCTCTTCGAAGGCGTATCCTCCTTTACATACTCAGCCGTTAATGATATTTTTCTGCTCTTTATTTTTCTCTATACCATGTTCTTTTTTTTAAAGGACGGCAGGCTGATTCTCGTAAAGGTTCTCTCTTATTTTCCCCTGACAGAGAGTGATCAGCACCGGTTGCTTGACAAGTTTCTCTCGGTAACCCGGGCGACCATAAAGGGGAGCATGGTGATTGGTGTGCTGCAGGGTGTTCTTGCAGGGCTTGCGTTGCATCTTGCAGGTATTGAGAGTGCTATCTTCTGGGGTACCATTATGTCGCTGCTCTCTGTTCTGCCGATTGTAGGATCTGGACTTGTCTGGTTTCCCGCCGTTCTCTACCTTGCTGCGACGGGGCATTATCCTCAAGCCATTGGGGTTCTTTTGTTCTGCACTCTTGTTGTCGGCCAGATCGACAATATTGTCCGCCCTATACTGGTTGGACGGGATACGCAGATGCATGAGCTGCTTATTTTTTTCGGGACGCTTGGGGGAATTGGGTTGTTCGGAATATGGGGGTTTATTATCGGGCCGATTGTTGCTGCGCTTTTTATGACGGTATGGGAGATGTATGGGGAGACTTTCAGCTCATTTTTGACTGATATTAAAAAGGAAAACGTCGAGTAGGATGTGAATCGATATTGATTTGTACAACAAAAAAGCGGCCTTCCGGTCGCTTTTTTGTTGTGCTATACTTTATGGGGAATCAGTTGCTGCTGACAACCTCTGCTGTTGAAAAGAAAAATGCTGCTTCAATGGCTGCGTTCTCTTCTGAGTCGGAGCCGTGGACGATGTTTTCGCCTTTGCTGTCTGCATAGAGTTTGCGGACGGTGCCTTCGTCGGCCTGGGCTGGATCGGTTGCGCCGATGAGGGTGCGGAAGTCGGCTACGGCGTTTTCTTTTTCAAGGATGATGGGTACGCATGGGCCTGATGACATGAAGTCTACAAGTTCGCCGTAGAAGGGGCGTT
>CAIVCU010000316.1 GCA_903904495.1 uncultured Chlorobiaceae bacterium | reverse complement strand
TTGCTCTGCAGCTGCTGGTGCATATACTGCATACGGATAAGCGGAGGTCTGGATTGCCTCATGATTTCAGCGGCTCAGATTGGAGGAAAGGTTGCCGAAAAGAAACGGGTGGCGTCAGATGCACCCGTTCACTTCAGGAAGATAGTATTTGTTGCAGGACAAAAGCTGTCTGAGGTATAGAATAAGATCAGGCAAGGTCGAATCGATCAAGGTTCATCACCTTGTTCCATGCCGCAACAAAGTCACGTACGAACTTCTGTTCTGAATCGCTGCATGCATAGACCTCCGAAAGCGCCCGAAGCTGGGAGTTCGAACCGAAAACGAGATCGACGATGGTACCGGTCCACAGGAGCTCGCCCGTTGCCCGGCTATGCCCCTCCAACACGCCTTCAGTTGTGACGGACTTCTGCCACTTCGTCTTCATGTCGAGGAGATTTATGAAAAAATCATTGGTCAAGGTTTCAGGCTGTTTGGTAAAGACACCGTGTCCGGATTGGCCGACGTTCGCATTCAGGGCGCGCAGACCGCCGATCAGAACGGTCATCTCAGGGGCTGTCAGCGTCAACAACTGCGCTTTGTCCACCAGCAGCTCAGCTACCGATTCCTCGAATCCCTTACGGACATAGTTACGGAAACCGTCTGCGGACGGTTCCAGCACGGCGAACGAGTCCACATCGGTCTGCTCCTGCGATGCATCCATGCGCCCCGGCAAGAAGGGAACCTTCACGTCGTGGCCGGCCTTCTTCGCTGCTGCTTCGATGGCTGCACAGCCGCCCAGAACGATCAGGTCGGCAAGCGAAACTTTCCGGCCATCAGACTTTGCGCTGTTGAACGCGACTTGGATACCCTCCAGAGTCTGGAGCACCTTCGACAGTCGTGCAGGCTGGTTGACCTCCCAATCCTTCTGAGGTACCAGATGAATGCGGGCGCCGTTCGCACCACCTCGCATGTCGGAACCACGGAACGTGGATGCTGATGCCCAGGCGGTCGAAACGAGTTCCGGGACAGAGAGCCCTGAAGCAAGGATGTTGCGCTTGAGGGTGGCAATGTCCAGTGCATCAATCAAAGCATGATCGAGTAGAGGGATGGGATCCTGCCAGATGAGCTCTTCGCCAGGAACCTCCGGGCCGAGATAGCGCGTGCGGGGACCCATGTCGCGGTGTGTCAGCTTGAACCACGCCCTGGCGAACGCATCGGCGAACTGATCAGGATTCTCGTAGAAACGCCTCGAAATTTTTTCGTAGAAAGGGTCAAGCCGCAACGCGAGGTCAGTGGTCAGCATGGCCGGAGAGTGATGCTTCGACGGGTCATGGGCATCAGGCACTGTACCGGCGCCCGCCCCACCCTTCGGCATCCATTGGTGCGCTCCGGCCGGGCTCTTCGTCAGTTCCCATTCGTAGCCGAACAGATTAGAGAAGTAGTTGTTGCTCCATTTCGTCGGCGTGGTGCTCCAGGTGACTTCGAGACCGCTGGAGATAGTGTCATCACCTTTACCCTTGCCAAATCTACTCTGCCAGCCAAGACCCTGCTCCTCAATGCCGGCAGCCTCCGGTACAGGGCCAAGCAGTGCGGCATCGCCTGCACCATGGGTTTTGCCGAACGTGTGACCGCCTGCTATAAGCGCAACTGTCTCTTCATCGTTCATCGCCATGCGAGCGAAGGTCTCGCGAATATCCCGCGCAGCAGCGATCGGATCAGGGATGCCGTTCGGGCCTTCAGGATTAACATAGATCAGACCCATTTGAACCGCAGCAAGAGGATTTTCAAGCTTACGGGCGCCGCTGTGGCGCTCGTCTGCGAGCCACTTGCCCTCAGGTCCCCAGTAAATGTTTTCTTCCGGCTCCCAGATGTCCTTTCGCCCGCCTCCGAAGCCGAAAGTCTTGAGACCCATCGATTCCAGAGCGACGTTACCAGTGAGAATCATAAGGTCGGCCCAGGAGATTTTCCGGCCAAACTTCTGCTTGATCGGCCAAAGCAGCCTTCGTGCCTTGTCGAGGTTGACATTGTCGGGCCAACTGTTGAGGGGAGCAAATCGCTGACTGCCTCTCCCTGCACCGCCTCGACCGTCAGCGGTACGATATGTACCTGCGCTGTGCCATGCCATCCTTACGAACAAAGGTCCGTAATGACCAAAGTCTGCCGGCCACCACTCCTGTGAGCTGGTCATAAGCACCAGAAGATCTTTCTTCACAGCATCAAGATCAAGGCTCTTGAACTCCTCAGCGTAGTTGAACTCCCCGCCCATGGGGTCAGAAAGTGAGGAGTGCTGGTGCAGTATGTTCAGCTTGAGCTGATTGGGCCACCAGTTAGCATCCGATTGGAATCCGGCAACTGCTTTCAGGCGGACGTCGCCTGAGAACGGGCACTTTGCTTCAGCAGACATGTTTATCTCCTTTGGTGGTTTCAGTCGGTAATACCCTCGACATGATAATCCTCTGCTTCATACCAGTCGGTTTTATCAGACCAGAGATTTCCATCTTTCGCTTTCCACTCGTAATATGCATCAAGCTTGGTTTGTTCTTCACGCTCTTCAGGAGTCAGTTCTGATTCCTTGTTTTCACATTTTTTTGGTACGACTATCAGTGCATTTGACATGGCAGGCTCTTTTATTGGTTTTCACAGGTGAATCTGATGATTGACACAACAAGCCACATATAACATGTATACATAAGGAAAAATTCCCAGAATCCGATCTCCTTTGCTTCAGAAGTCGCAATCCCCTGACTTTATTCACTAACCCCTTATACATCCGAGAGGAATGAAGATTCATCACAACATGTCTTTATCTAAATAAATTATATACTTTTTAGATTGCCGGTAATATTGCGTTACAGGGTGGACCTTATTGAAGAACACAAACAAACCAAGTCCGAAAGAGAGCATGCAGAAGAGTTCCAGTTCGATATGAGGAGTACTGAAACAAGCAAAAGCAAAAGGTTCACGAGAAAACGTTTTGAGGCTTATAGCACAACGTCTTGCCGCTCAATACAGTCGTGCTGGCTGTTCTTTGGATTGTTGACTTTCGTTGAAACTGGATAGATATCAAGTTTGCCGTCTTTGGCTGGCAACAGCAACGACCCTGCTCCTGCAGTGCCGGCATCGAGCCACTCTTTCCAGTGTTCCGGCTCAAGGATAACCGGCATGCGATCGTGAACAAATTTCATCTCGCGGTTGGCATCAGTGGTAATGATTTTGCACGATATAACGGGTGCTGTACTTGCATCCGCTTTCCAGATGTCCCATAGACCGGCAAAAGCCATGGGCTTACCATCATCCCGGTGAATGTAGTAAGGCTGTTTTTTGTTTTGCCCTATTTGTTTCCATTCATAAAAGCCGCTGGCAGGAATGAGGCAGTGTGTCCTGTGCAGCATGTGGCGGAAATATGGCTTGATGGCCAGGGTTTCAGCGCGTGCATTGATTGGCCTGACTTTAGGCATTGCCTTTGCCCAGTGTGGTATAACGCCCCAATGAACCAACGCCAGGGTATACTTGCTCTGGTCTCCCAGCAGTGCAACAATATCGGTATCGGGCGCAATGTTGTAGTTTGCTGCAAAGTTTATTTCCTGCTCCTCTACAAAAGGCAGCTCATACTGGTGGAGCTGCTGAATGAAATATTTGAGCTCATAAAATCCGAATCGACCGCACATGGAGTGAAATGGTTTGCCGTTAATGGGTAAACTTTTCTCGGAAAGAAAGTTCTGAGTCTCTGAGTGCCTCAAGGCTCTGGGCGAAGAAATGGACAGGGGTATATGTATTGCTAATGGGGTGAGAACACCCCTTTTTATCTCTTGAGCAAAACCCGCACCATTTCGAGCAGTTCGGTTTTGTTGATCGGTTTGGTGATGAAGTTGTCGCATCCTGCGTCTCTGGCTTTTTGCCTTTCCTCTTTGGAGGTAAATGCTGACTGGGCGATAACGGGCAGTTCCGGTCGCTGTTGTTTGATAAGCCTTGTTGCCTCAAAACCGTTCATTACCGGCATTTTGATGTCCATAAGCACCAGATTGATCTCCGGGTGATGCCGAACCAGCTCTACAGCTTCCCAGCCGTTTTCAGCATAAAGAATGGCGATTTTTTCACCTTTAAGGTTCTTTTGAAGCAGAAGGGTACTCATCGAATCGTCATCGACAATTAAAATACAGTGGGAAGCAGGCAGTGGATAGCCGGCAGTTGGCAGTGGGTAGTCGGCAGTTGGCAACTGGGTTGGGTTATAGGGGATGGTGAATGAAAAGGTAGTTCATGCACCATCGATTGATTCAACATGGATCGTTCCGCCAAGGATTTTGATCAATGCCTTGGAAATGCTCAATCCAAGTCCAGCACCTTCGTAGCCTCTGGTCAGGGAGTTGTCAACCTGGTGAAATCGGTCAAAAACCTTATCCTGCATCTCAACGGGAATGCCAATTCCTGAGTCGATAACATAAAATTCCAAGGTGTTCTCCTTTCTGCTATAGCCGAAATCAACACCGCCTTTCATAGTAAATTTCAGGGCATTGTTGATAAGGTTTGTCAAAACCCGGGTCAACTTGCCGCTGTCAGTTTTGATGAGGCTTTCGTTGTCTGAAAGACCTGTGGTAAAGGTTAAACGCAATTCTTTAGAGCGTGCGTCAGGCTTGAAAAAGGTATGAATGTCCCGCATAAGATCGTTGAGCGGTATTTCCCTGATCTCCACTTTTGTCTCTTCGGCATCAATACATGAAATATCAATCAAATCATTAATCAGGTTCAGCATCCGGTGACCGCTTTTCTGTATGAGCTCGATGAACTCTGACATTTCCTCCCCAGAGAGATGAGGTTCTTTGAGCAGTTCTGAAAAGCCGAGAATACCATTCATAGGGGTGCGAATCTCGTGGCTGATGTTGGCGAGAAATGCTGATTTCAGACGGTCGCTCTCTTCGGCTTTTTCTTTGGCCACGATCAGCTCTTCCAACATTTTTTTCCGTTCGGTAATATCCTCTTTAACCGCCACGAAATTGGTGATTACGCCTTCTCCATTAAGAATGGCCGATATAACAACGGATTCCCAGAAGAGCTCACCGTTTTTCTTTTTGTTCTGCCATTCTCCACGCCATATACGACCAGACAAAATAGTTTTCCAGAGTTCGTCATACACTGATTTTGGCGTCAGACCTGATTGAAGAATCCGTGGATTTCTGCCTTTTGCTTCTTCTATCGAGTATCCGGTGAGCTCGGTAAACATCGGGTTGACATATTCTATAGTCCCGTGTGCATCGGTAATGAGAACAACTGCAGGGCTTTGTTCTACAGCAGTACTGAGTTTTACAAGTTGATTTTCGATAAGTTTACGCTCACTGATATCACGGAGCAAACCGATAACTCCGGAAGAACCGTTGTCTTTAAAATATTGTGAATGAATTTCTGCCTGAAAGAGTGAACCGTCTTTTTTCCTGTACGTTAATTCAACAACCTGATTTGTCAACTGACGCGACATAGCGTCAGTGAAGATTGCAGTAGCTCTGGGAATTTCTTCTTCAGCCAGGTATTCGAAAAAAGAATGACCAAGTAACTCATCCGGCTTATATCCGGTAATTTTTTCAACTACCGGTGAAACATAGCTTACCTCTCCAATGGAGTTGTTAACAAAAACCACCTCGGAAATCTGTTCAGTAATGGATCGGAATTTTCTTTCGCTTTCACGCATTGCCTGCTCTGCCTGCTTCCGTTCGGTGATGTCGATATGTGTGCCAAGCATTTGCAATGGCTTACCATCAGCAGTACGGCTGATCAAGCGACCACGATCAAGAAACCAGACCCAGTGCCCGTTTTTATGTTTCATCCGGTATTCGATTTCATAATAGGGCAACTCACCATTGAAATGTTTTTCGGCAATGGCTCTGGATTCTTTGAAGTCATCCGGGTGAGCGAGATTTATCGATGTCTGAATGCTATCATGGGCAAGTTCTTCGGGGCTGTATCCTACAATTTCAAACCAACGGTTATTAAAAATTACTTCGCCGGTTTGCACATTCCAATCCCAGGTTCCAATCTGGGCCGCATCAATGGTAGCCTCATAGCGGGTAATCATTTCCCTTGCTTTTGATTCCGCCAGCTTGCGATCACTGATATCGCGGATCAAGCCGATCATTCCGGAGATATCCTGATCCTGATAATATTGCAGATGGATTTCTCCGTCAAAGAGCGAACTGTCTTTTCTCTTTAACCTGACTTCGAAGATCTGATTCGCTGTTTTATGCTGAAGGGTGCTGTTGAATACCTGTAAGGCTTCAGGAATGTCTTCTACCAGCATGTAGTCGGTAAAGGGGCGGCCAAGAACCTCATGCGGCAGATAGCCGAAAAGTTTCTCAACAACTGGCGAAACATAGGTTAAGGTTCCGATGGAGTCTATGACAAATACCTCATCTGCCATCTGTTCAGTAATGGAACGAAAGTTACGCTCACTCTTGCGTAGACCTTCTTCAGCAACCTTCTGAGCGGTAATATCCGAGAGAATAATTCGGCATGCATTTGTAGCATCGCTTACGGCAGCTTCTATATGAAAGGTGTGAATAGAGTGATCAGATTTATGCCTGGATGGAGAAGAGACCATAAGCTTCAACTCGCAGTTCTCAGATACTTTCTTAGAGCAAACTGTTTTGAGCAGTGCATCAATTACCCGATTGTCCTCCGGCAGAACAAATGACATAAAGTTCATACCCTGTAACAGGGAGCGATCAACTCCAAGCAGTCTGGCAGCAGTCAGGTTTGCCTGCTGGATCTTACGATCCCGACTCAACGTCAAATACCCAACTGGCGCGAAATCATAAAGCTCCTTGTACATGCTGAGACTTTCCTCCAGCTCAGTCCTGGTGCGAGCCAGCTCTTCCTGCTGCAGTTCAAGTTCGACCTGGTGAACCTCGAGCTTATGGATGAGCCTGAGCATTTCTTCGGATGAGGACGTAGTGCTCAGTGCAGGAATGTCAGTGCTGAGGTTTTTTTGCGCCACGCGCTCTGTGGCCAGAGAGAGTAACTCGCTGGAGGTGGAAGGGTTAATGCTTTTCTTTTTTTTTGCCATTGGGGGGCAAACTACTGTTAAGAACGATGACAAATTACCAGCTGATAGCGAACTGAGATTTACTGTAGAAATTTGGCAAGTTACAGGACACCAATGTATACATATTTTAAATAGTATTGCATAGCACAAGATATCGAGGTATATGAAACGTAAGCTACATCTTTCTCAGATAATGCGCTGTGGAGATTACCATCTGTCGCGCCTTCTGTTCAATAATGCCCTTCACGGCTTGCAGGAGCATGTCGAAAGCCGCCCATGATCCGGCTGCCAGCTTTTTTGAGTTTTCAGAAGCAAAATACACAGCGGATAGCTACTTTTTTGCGCAAGGAGACTGAGTCAACTAGTACTGTCGAATTGTCAGCTTAGTGAGCCAAAGCAAAAGTATATTCATCATTCACCATCTTTTTGCTTTGGCTTGAACTCTCCGCACCAATCAATGTCATTCGTCTTTGGGTAGTAGGAAATGTCGGTTGATTCTGATGGGCAAGGATGTATCCATGTAATCCCATCAAACTCGTACTCATCTGATTTCTCAGTATATATCTTATGGCTTTCTTTCGGTGGAAATCTTCTGCATATCCCGACAGTACCTTTTATCCCTGTTTTCCATCTTTCCCACCATTCGCAATTCTCGCACTTGCGATCCATCAGGCAACACCGTTTACCATGATAATTGCATCAGGAAATTCTTCCCGAAGCGCATCATAAATATCCTCAGGATCATCTTCACCAAACGATTCAACATCAATCGGGAACCCGGCCTTCCTGGAATCATCAATGATTTCACCCTCAGCGCTGATAATCTTAATATACCAGCCTTCGGT
>CAIVCU010000315.1 GCA_903904495.1 uncultured Chlorobiaceae bacterium | reverse complement strand
ATGATGACTGGCCGGTTGTGAACAAACTCGGTAATTCCGGCAAAGACATATTTCTGGTAGCCGGGGTCACCAAAATCTTTAATAAGCTTGTCGTATATGGTGAGGTTTGGGGCAAGCACAAAGAAGTTGCGGATGCCTTTTTGCAGGTAGAGGTAACTGATGCAGGCACCCATCAATCTTGTTTTACCGACACCGGTAGCAATGGAAAAGCAGAGTGAGGGGAACTCACGCTCGAATTCTTTGCAGGAGGGATAAAGCGCTTGAACTTTCTCCAATTCAGCGGCAAGATCAACACCTTTTTTCAGCTCGAGCAGATCAGCTAACCCGGCAACAATATCCAGTGACTCCTTCAGTGGTTCCCTCAACGACAATCGTTGCTTGATGTAGTTGGCTTTGGCATTCATAGGGGTCAGTAAAAGAGGTTGGTTTGAGCGGACTGGCTTGCTGGTTCATTGCCGGGATTTTCATCGGTAATTTCATCGATAGCCTCATCATCAGATGGTGCTGCAACGTCATCGTGCGGCAGATTGACGATGTTGAGGCTGTAATCCTCTTTACCGAACTCGCACTTGCCGAGAAGCATTTGCGGGATCTTTTTGATGGTGATATTGGCAAAACGGTTCTCAGATTCACGCTGGTATATTTTGGCGCAAATCATCAAGCTTTCATCAGGGCCCATCTCCTCCCTGATCTTTTCAAGCATCTCCACGGTCATGAACTGGGTGGTGGTGTAGATGTAATCCTTTTCACTACTGCGCCCCTGCTTCCAGTAGACATGCCTGTCAGGCTCATACCTGAACCCCGACTGCTTCGCCATGGCAGCGGCAAGCATATCAGGGTTGTATTCCTTGCTGATGATCCAGTTATCGTACTTGTCTTTGTTCAAGAGTGACGGGGCAAGGGTATAGAACTTGAAGCCTCCACCGCCTTGCCAGTCCACCGTTTTGCTGATACCGCCCTGGTCAGAACCAGCAATCACCTGCTTCAAACGTGGTACGCAATGCGTTTTTGCATGGTCGCCAAGTTCAATGCCTATCCATCGCCTGCCCATTTTATGCCCAACGGCGGCAGTAGTGCCGGAACCAAGAAAAGAGTCGAGAACCAGATCGCCCTCTTCAGAGGCCAAATAAACTACCCGTTCGATCAATCGCTCTGGTTTTGGAGTATCAAAAGCGTTTTCGGCACCGAATAGTTGATTAATTTCTTTTTTTGCTTCTTGGTTATTTCCAACTTCGCTATTCGGCCACCAACTCCATGCAACCTGTCCCTCAGATTCTAATAGGTACGTCTTCTTTCTCGGAATTCCCTTTCCATCTTTACCAAACCAAATGCGCCCATCTTCCTTCAGTTTTAAAAAAACAGTTTCGATGTTTTTCCAGCACCTTCCTGTTGGAGGATCGTATTCTGCACCTGCAGGAGTTGTGATTTTATACATCTGATTTGGCCTAAACCCTTGTGCGGTATAATCAGAAGATGCCCAAGGGCCTCTTGGATCTTTATCTGGATTTTTATAAGCAGCTTCTTGTTTTTCATTTTTCGGAAGAGGTTTTAGTGTATTTTTAAAGCGCGAAAGATTCCTTGCATACACTAAAATATGATCATGTCCAGCACCAAGTGTAGCTCTCATAT
>CAIVCU010000314.1 GCA_903904495.1 uncultured Chlorobiaceae bacterium | reverse complement strand
GTCTATAATTGATCAGGTCTCGAATACATCAGGGCGAAGCCCTTTTTTCAGTTCGACATCAAGCATTGCTGTCAGCGCCTCATAGTCATTGTTGAGGAGGTAATCCCATGATGGAAAGCTGAACGGTTCATTCCAATCGACATCTTCAGCAAAATAAAAGTCACCCCGTTTCAATGCCTGACGCATTGTTTCGCTGCGGAAGAAATCGACGATCGGTTGGCACTCTTCCATTCTTGAGGTTTTGACAAACATGAGCATTGGTGCTAATACAGGCCCATCTTCAAATTCAAGAATAGCCCCTTGTTTGCGTGAGGGCATTTGAACCGTTGCGGCATTCGGCAGAAGATTAAAAGGGGTACGGCGTGGTTCGGCAGAATCAAGACGCTTGAGAATTTCAGCAAAGTGCCATACGTTCCGGATATTGATGGCAAAATCAGTTGCTGCATTGCTGCCGAGCTTTTCCTTCAAAAGCATTAAAAGCGTTGCAATACTTGCCTTGCCATTATAGCCGTGCACCGTCATGAGATCTTTGTAGCGTGGGTCAACCAGATCAGTCCAGCGACGGGGATTGGGAACCTCGGGATTGATCGATAAATCCAGAACAATGCTCCAGTAGCCTATACCGTAAATGCCGATATTGTGCTCAGTAACAAGCCTCTGAAAAGTTTCGGGCATTTTCTCCAGAGCGGCACTGCTGGTTATTCCTGTATAAACACCAGTGTCGATAAACCGCTCCCTGAAATTTTTGGAGAGCACGGTATGCAACCCTGATGCAACAAGCACTTCAGGCAGGTCATCTTCAGTCTGGGCGGCTTTCAGTTCGCCTTCAATTCCTTTTGAATCACCATCATGCAGCATAGGCGAATAAATAGGAATCTCATGTGATGCATTATAAAGGTCTGCAAATTCACTGATAACCATTTTGGTTACCACCTTGAGAGGGCAAGGCATATTCATGTAGAGATTGAGAGCGCCCTTTTTGAGCAGGGGTACACCGTTACCGGTCTTTTTTTTATGCAGCGCCGGTGCTCCGCAAACGGCAAGCACTCCGCCGCTGTTTTCCGTCATGTCCAAAAGTTTTTGCATGGCAATATGGATTTAATGGTTGCTGGATTTTTGGCTTTTAAGTTGTTCCGGATTTGGATACAGTACTTCGGCAAGCTCATTATCAGTCAGGTTGTGGTGATAAAAAATGTCGAAATACTCACGTGTGATTTTATTCATGTTGAATTTGTAGACCTCGGGATAAAGCAGATTGGCAGTCCATATCGCCCCCATAATTCTATTTGTGCCGGGGGGACGGTCAAACCAGCCGAAAGGCTGAAATGGTATTTGATAAACCTTATTGTTTTTAACTGCCCGGGTTTTAGCCCAAAGGTTGTCGCTCTTGATGTATTGCAGAGTTGTCAACGAGGTGTTCATTCCTGTCCAGACGAGAATGATATCGGGGTCCCACAGAAGGATCTGCTCCATTGAAACAGCACTCATTCCCTGCCCCGCAACGACACCTGTTTGCGCTACATTGAGGGCGCCAACAACATCAAGAATCTGGCTGTGAAATGAACCTGAAGGATCAGTATTGAGGCCTCGTCCGCCCTCAGCATAATAGACATGAACTCTTTGTTTCTCCGTTATCCCCTTTGCCTTTACCGAAATGCTGTCGATATAGGTGTGGAGAAATCCGATCATCCGGTCAGTCTGGGCTTGATGATTCAGAAGCTTGCCAAGGATTTTGAAGGTAGGTTCATACTTGGCCATATCCATTTCAACCATAAAGACAGGGATGCCGGTCTTTTTACTGAGTTTATCGGCCTCATCTCTTGTTTTTGGATTAATGTTGAAACTGGAAATAATGATGTCTGGTTTGAGCTTGACAATCTCCTCAGCTGAACCATCCATGTAGGGCAGCTGAAGGTATGAGCTCTTCATAAACTTCTTTGTTCTTTCATTCAACCACAACGACCGGCTCACCAGCATGTCAGGAGCAATTGCATACAGCAGAATGCTACCGGGCTTGTTGACATAGAGACGCCTGACGGTGTCGGGCACAAGCAT
>CAIVCU010000313.1 GCA_903904495.1 uncultured Chlorobiaceae bacterium | reverse complement strand
TGCTGCGCATGATATCAGTGCGCTTAACCTGAGATTTCTGCACGCCCCCGAAGTTGTGACTATGGAGGATATTCCAGCCACTGCAGTCAAAACGAAACAGGAATCATCGATTGTAAAGGGTTTGCGGCTCTGCAAGGACAAACAGGCACAGGCCTTTGTCAGCGCAGGTAATACCGGCGCTCAGATGGCTGCTTCGCTTTTTGTTCTCGGTCGGATTCCGGGTGTACTCCGCCCTACCATATATGCATATTTCCCGCGTCTGGGGGAAGGATTGACCAATATTGTCGATGTAGGGGCAAATGTTGACTGCAAACCTGAAAATCTTGTACAGTTTGCAGAAATGCTGACCATCTATCAGCGCTATGGCGCCGGAATTGAAAAACCGCTGACCGGACTCCTCAATATCGGGGAGGAAGAGGGAAAGGGATCTGAACTTCTCAAGCAGACATTCAGACTGCTTAAAGAGGCTGACAGCAAAGGAAAAATCTCCTTTATTGGAAACATAGAGGGACATGACATTCTGAAAGGACGTGCAAGCATCGTTGTATGCGACGGGCTTGTCGGCAACACTATCCTGAAATTCGGTGAAAGCATCCCGGAGTTTCTCGGCACCCTGTTCAAGCAGTCACTCGATAAACTTCTTGCCTCAGGCCAGATGGATCAGTCGACCGCAAAGCTGACAACCGGTATGTTCAAAGGAATGTTCGAACCGTTTGATGTTGAAAAATTCGGCGGTGTTCCTTTTCTTGGAGTTGACGGCATATCCATTGTCGGTCATGGCCGCTCTACTTCAAGGGCGATCAAAAACATGATCTATATGGCTGAACATATGATCGAAAAAAGAGTCAATGAACATATCGCGGATGTTCTTTCCGAAAAATAGTACTTTTCTCTCCGTACCCCTCTGCAGCCGAGTCATCAGCACAAAGTTGCAGGGATTTTTTTCTTATCCTGCATGAAATAACGGCCAACAACGCATGAAAGCGGCAATTACGACTACAGCCAAATATTTACCTGACAGTATTCTGAGCAATCATGACCTCGAACTTTTGTTCGAAACCAATGATGAGTGGATTCGGTCAAGAACAGGTATCAGCGAACGCAGGATACTCAAGGATCCGGAAAAAGCAACCTCATATATGTGTGGTGAGGTAGCCCGGCAGCTTCTTGAAAAAAGGAAGATCGGGGCCGATGAGATCGACTTGATTATAGTCGCAACCATGACCCCGGATATGCTTTTCCCGTCAACAGCATGTCTTGTACAAAGCATAATCGGCGCCAGCAAAGCATGGGCATTCGATCTTAATGCCGCCTGCTCCGGTTTTCTCTTCGCATTAAACACAGCTTCCCGCTTTATTGAATGCGGTGCGCATAAGAAAATCATGGTCATCGGCGCAGACAAGATGTCGTCGGTTATTGATTATACCGATCGTTCGACTGCTATTCTTTTCGGTGACGGCGCCGGCGGTGTCATCCTTGAACCTGGAATAGGAGAGGAGTTCGGCATTCTCGATACGCGCATGTATTCCGATGGGGAGAATGGCAAGCATCATCTTCTTATGACTGGCGGCGGAAGCCTTAATCCTGCATCTCATGAAACAGTCGACAAGCGGATGCATTACATCTATCAGGACGGCCGCCAGGTTTTCAAGTCAGCCGTCATCTCCATGTCCGAGGTAGCCGCTGAAATCATGAGCCGCAACAACCTCAAGGCTGAAGATATCGACTACCTTGTCCCTCATCAGGCTAATCAAAGGATCATCAACGCCACAGCAGAACGTATGGGTATTGATGAAGCAAAGGTTGTCTCAAACGTAGCCCGCTATGGGAATACGACAGCGGGCACCATACCGATCTGCCTTGCAGAACTTGACGAACAGCAGAAACTGCATTCCGGATCAAACCTTGTGCTGGTCAGTTTCGGTGCAGGATATACCTGGGGCGGCATCTACATAAAATGGCAG
>CAIVCU010000312.1 GCA_903904495.1 uncultured Chlorobiaceae bacterium | reverse complement strand
TTTTTTCCTGCGAACCAGGTTGTGGCTGCCACTGAATCAAGTGATACAGGTTCACAATAATATGAATGTACAAAATAGAAAAAAGAGTGATCCGGAATACCTCTAAAAAGAACGCTCTCTTTCTGCTGATCAACTGAATTCCAGCCTATCTGGGGTATCTTGTCGGTGTCGCTCCGGAAACGCAGAACCCTCCCTGGTATCAGGTTCATTCCCTTATTATCTCCCATTTCCTCACTGTCAGTCAATAAAAGCTGCATTCCAAGACATATGCCAAGCAGCTGACCGCCCTTATCGACATGCTCGGAAACGGCATCAGTAAAACCCGATGCGTTGAGTGACTCAATCGCCTGACCGAAAGCCCCGACACCCGGAAGAACAACTTTTCTATACCCTGCAAGTTTTGCAGGATCACTGCTTACTACAGCTTTGACGCCAAGATAGTCAAATGCCTTGAGTACAGATCGAAGATTCCCGGCACCGTAATCGGCTATAAAAACCATAAAAACCCCGTTAATAGTTCAGGAAATCTGTAGGAAAAGCTCTCATAACCGGACAGCTAAACTTCCAGCTCATTTTTATATTTAATCTATTATGCTTATTATAATGACTTTTTCACCTTACCGGAAAAGCCAAAAAGCTTCCAATATCATACGAAATCAAAAAGCAAATGCATAAGATTGTTTCTGCAATATTTTTAGCTGAAAATATCAAAAAAATTGAGATAGAGGCGCCTCGCATTGCTAAAAAAAGAAAAGCAGGTCAGTTTATCATGATCAGAGTAGACCAGACGGGAGAAAGAATCCCGCTTACCATTGCCGATGCTGATCCTGAAAAAGGCACAATTACCATTATTGTTCAGGGAATGGGTAAATCCACAAAAGAGCTGAACACAAAAGAGGCAGGCGACACCATCAGCGATATTGTCGGTCCACTTGGAGCACCATCAGAAATTGAGAACTTCGGTACAGCTGTAAGCATTGGCGGAGGCGTGGGTACAGCAATTGCTTATCCGACCGCTGTTGCTCTTAAAAAAGCCGGTAATTATGTCATTACTATTAACGGTGCCCGGTCAAAGGATCTGGTGATTCTTGAAAAAGAGATGAATGCTGTCAGTGATGAGGCATACATTACAACGGATGACGGTTCATACGGCTTTCACGGCTTCGTCACCCAGAAACTTCAGGAGCTGATAGACTCCGGGAAAAAAATCGATTATGTACTTGCCATAGGGCCTATCCCGATGATGAAAGCCATTGCTGAGGTCACCCGTCCCTATAATATCAAAACCATGGTCAGCCTCAACCCTATTATGGTTGATGGTACCGGGATGTGTGGAGGCTGCAGGGTTACAGTGAACGACGAAATTAAATTCGCATGTGTTGATGGCCCGGAATTCGATGCTCATCAGGTCGATTTTAAAAACCTTACCGACCGTAACAAATTGTACCTGCCGGAAGAAAAACAATCAGCTGAAGCATTTGCACACAAATGCAACCTGCAATAATCGAGGAATAAAAACCAGTAGCCTTTATCACTCTGTCATGATGACTTTCCTGCCTTAACTCTTTGCAGGGATGGCTTTTTTTCGGATAAACACACCATCTTTTTATAAAAAAACAATTATGTGTCCACAACATATTACGACCAAAGAACGCCTTGCCATTCCGCGCCAGGAGATGCCGTCTCAGAACCCGGATGTCCGGAATAAAAACTTCAAGGAAGTGAATCTTGGCTATACTCCTGAACTTGCACAGCAGGAAGCGCTTCGATGTATTCAATGCAAGGATCCCTCATGCATCAAGGGATGCCCGGTTAACATCAAGATCGATCAGTTTATCAAGTTAATAGCTGACGGTAATTTTCTGGGTGCCGCAAAAAAGATCAAGGAAGATAATGTGCTGCCAGCCATATGTGGCAGAGTCTGTCCACAGGAAGACCAGTGCGAAAAAGCCTGCATTCTTACAAAAAAGCATAAATCAGTCGCTATCGGTAACCTCGAACGGTTTGCGGCCGATTTCGAAAGGGAAACTGGGAACGTTGAACTCCCTGCCGTAAAAGCGTCAACAGGCAAAAAAATAGCGGTGATCGGCAGCGGACCAGCTGGACTCAGCTGTGCCAACGATCTTATCCAATTGGGCCATTCGGTTACGGTTTTTGAGGCACTGCATGAACTTGGCGGCGTTCTGGTCTATGGCATTCCAGAATTCCGGCTTCCCAAGGAGATTGTAAAACTGGAAATTGATGGCCTGAAACAACTTGGTGTCAAGTTTATCACCAATACCGTCGCCGGTCGTTCCATTACCGTAGATGAACTGCTGAAAGAAGAGGATTTTGATGCGGTCTTTATCGGAGTCGGAGCCGGTCTGCCATGGTTCCTGGGTATCCCGGGAGAGAATCTCCTCGGGGTTTATTCAGCGAATGAGTTTTTAACCAGGGTGAACCTGATGAAGTCATATCAATTCCCTGACAATGACACTCCGGTATTCAACTGCAAAGGAAAAAATGTTGCTGTGTTCGGTGGCGGCAATACAGCAATGGATGCGGTCCGTACAGCTAAACGGCTTGGTGCTGACCATGCCTATATTGTATACCGCCGTTCAGAGGCTGAAATGCCTGCACGCATTGAGGAAGTTCATCACGCACAGGAAGAGGGAATTGAATTCCTCATGCTCATGAACCCTCTGGAATTTCTCGGAAACGAACAGCAGTGGCTTACAGGCGCCAAATGCCTCAAAATGGAACTTGGCGAACCGGATGACTCGGGCCGCCGCCGTCCGGTACCGATAAAAGACTCTGAGTTCATACTCCCGATCGATATGGCAGTCATCTCTATCGGTAACGGTTCCAACCCGCTTATCAAACAGACAACACCTGATATCGAGGTCAGCAAGCGGGACACCATCGTGGTGGATATCAACACCATGGCAACCTCAAAAGAGGATGTCTACGCCGGCGGAGATATTGTAACCGGTGGAGCTACCGTTATCCTTGCCATGGGAGCAGGTCGTACAGCAGCAAAAGCCATTCACGAAAAACTGATGGGTATTGATCCGCATGAGTGAGGTATACCGGTTCGGGGTCTCCCTTGAAAAAACACTGATCGATGCTTTTGACCGCCATATTGAAGCACAACGCTACAAAAGCCGTTCAGAAGCCATCCGTGATCTCATCCGTGAAGATCTGATCAGAAAACAATGGACAGAGGGGGGGACCGTCGCGGGAGCTATCGTCATGACCTATGACCATCACAAACGTGAACTGGTCAATGTGCTCCTCGACATTCAGCACGACTTTCAGGAGACCATTATCTCAACACAGCACGTTCATCTTGACCATCACCACTGCCTCGAAATTATTGCCGTAAAAGGCACTTCGAAAGATGTCGAAAATCTTGCGACAACACTCAAGGTACAGGTGGGAGTCAAACATCTCAGTCTGAGTATCTCTTCTTCGGCAGAGTGACCCTGAACACTGAAGCAAGCGACTTGCGGCTTCAGCGATGATCAAGGGCTTTCTGAAATGCCGTCCGCAACTGCTCGACCCGTCCACGATTGACACCAAGATCTGATATGCCGAGCCTTGAAGCCGACCGGACATGGATAACTCCCTCCGCTGTGCTTAACCTGAACTCAACATCATCAATAAAGCCGAAAACAGGAACAGTAAAGGTTGACCAGAGATACTCTTTACCTTCATCCTGCACCGCCCCTCCCTGTTCGCTGACAACAAGCTTCAATGTCGCCCAGGCCTGATCAGGGGAACCGCTGAAAGCTATGGGCGCTATATTGAATATCGGATTGTCGCTTTCACTGCTCACACAGTTCGGCGTTCCGGGACAAGGTCTCAGCTTTCCGTTCACTAACTGCGGTTTTTCCGTTGGCTGAGGCCATAAACCCGAAAGTTGACTGGTAATAGCTCCGACTGCTTCACTGAAAATATCCATAATATTCCCTCCATTTTATTAGAATCAAAGCCCGCTTATCCATCTATCCTTGATGCCAGCTCTTCGACCATCTTTTTATCGACAAGTTTGACTGTAATCTCAGGGACTTCACGAGCGGTATTGACGTGGAAGACCGATACCTCAAACACATCAGTCATGCGGACAATCGCTGTTAAATCCTTGATATATTTACTGATCCCGAGAAAGCTGAGGGGAAGGAGGCATTTCACATGAAAGGGATTACTTAAAAAAATCCCGTAAGGCTGCACTTTCAGCACCGTACCGGTAAAGAGTTCGCCGATATCAGGAAGACGAACCGAAAATTCCTGGTCACTGCCGGTAAAAACTCCCTCAGTACGCAAGGTATCTCCCTGCCTGACCTGCTCAATACGCTCTTTCAGCACTGAAACATCACAATACGCTATCCCCGGTTCGGCAAGCAGCTCTCGAGCGCTCAACCCCTGGGTAGAATAAACGATAACCTCTTTCCCCTTTGCTTTTAAAGCCCTGAGCAAGGGAATAAAATCACTGTCTCCGCTGAACAGGATAAACGTATCGTACTCGTCCACATCGATCAAAGCATCCACAACAAGTTCCACATCAAGATTGCCTTTCATGACAATCACTCCTGTTTCCTTATTGACGATCTTTTTGACCGATTTCGAAGTGATCCGATAGCCATGTGCAGTCAGCACTCTGGTGAAGGCGGCATTTTCCTCAGAGACCGGTTCGGATGCAGGCACATAATAATTCGCCTGCACTGAAGCATACCCGGACATAAAAAATGCCATCAGACGGGAAAAATCAATCTGCCATCCAAGATGACGCTGGGTAAAAAACAGGTTTGCCCCGTCAATAAAAACAGCCGCACGGCCCATTCTGTCAGTTCCCCTTATGATTAGCTTTGCATCATGACATACCCCGGAAAAATAAACATCAGGCGGGCATTAACCATTCAATGCTAACCTTAAATGATTCAAATCATATCCAGCTCATGATCTGCCTTGCGGCATCAGTAACTCTCAATGCAAGATAGCCGGTAAAAGCCGGAGTACAATTGAGACAAGGAATAGAGGTCGCCTCCCTCACCGATGAAGAGTGAAGAAGTTCTGCCGCCCTGTGAATGGTTTCATTGCCATCGGCAAAATAGCCGCAGCCAAAAAGATCGACGGCCACGGAACTCTCCGCTTTAAGCGTCGCTGCTATCTCTTCAAATGAAGGTCTGGTCCACTCTCCTCCGACATTGTGGTTAAGATATACCTTCAGGATCCTTCCGTACGGATTCCTTGGATCTCCCTTGAGAACAGCCTGAAGTCGATCGGCAAACATAATGGTCTCTTCGCAACCGGTACGGAATTGTGGAGGATAGCCCTTTGCATCTTTCACAAGAGTTCCGTGAAAAAGAAGCAGCAGAACTCTCTTGTCATCCTGTACATTCGTCCGCGCCCGGCCTTGTTCAGCGCTTTGCTCAAATAAATAATCACAGTACATGGAGTATATCCGTTCATCACTCCAAAACCTGCTGAGGACTTTTACTTTTCCAAGCTCCTCCCGGTTTCGGGATGCTGCCAGATAGGAGCATAGCTGACCGCAGGAGAGGCTGTTGTCAATGGGCGACATGGAAACAATCACCTGCCCGGAGTATGATCGCGTCTGTTCAATAATGTGTTCAACATAAGGCGGGGAGGCTGAAAAAGCAGCAAGAACCTCGAAATTGAATTGATCTGCAGCCGGTAAATCGTCAAGAAGCTGCTGAAGGGCGTCAACCTGGTCACGCGTGATGCGGTTATGCGGTGAACACTCCGGGTTGGTTCGGGAACGAATGAGCTTTTTAAGGGATGAGGTAACGGCTATAGTGTGCTGCAAAACGCCGGGAATCGGCATCACCTGAGAGGCATGACCAAGCGTTTGACGGGTCACCCGGTAATTCTCCATAAACCGGGTGGTCTCAGCCTCCCCGTGAGCAGCAAGAATAACAGCTATCTTCTGTTTTGGTTGCATAAACCATAAGGTATTCTCAGGACTTTCGCGGAGCGATAATCTTTACATCCAGACCTTCATGTAAACTCTTATCAGGAACCAGTGCAATTTTATCCCCTTTTTTCAGTCCCTGCAGAACTTCAATAAACGTCATATCGCTGGCACCCTGCCGGATAAGCTGTTTTTTCAATCGGCCATTGTCAATTTTCCAGACGTAGCTCTGATGGTTTTCCTCAAAAACCGAGCTTTTTCTCACAAGAAGAGCGTGCGGCTTTGTATTGTATATGATGTTCGCCGTAGCGGTCATGCCGGCCTGGATATTCTGCACCGGTTTATCAAAGGTCAGATAAATCTTTGATGTCTTGGTGATCTTGTCTGTCTGGGGTACTATACGGGAGACCACTGCGGAGTAGCCGGTTCAAAGGATTTCGGCGAAGCAGCGCACATTTTCCGGAGGTGATTGGCGGGGCACTTCGC
>CAIVCU010000311.1 GCA_903904495.1 uncultured Chlorobiaceae bacterium | reverse complement strand
CACGGATCTGTTCATTGACCCGATAGGTAAGTTTGGGCTTTTGAGTCGTAACCTTCTGTTTCTTCATGCGTTCAGGTTTATTTAGATAATCAGGTTCTTCCGGTAATCTCTTTCAGGAGCTTTTCGATCAGTCCGCTAACACTGAAGCGCCCTTCATCACCAATGCGATGACGGCGCAGCGAAACCTCGCCGCTCTCCTGCTCTTTCTGTCCTATAACGATCATACAGGGTACCTTGCTTATTTCGGCATCGCGTATTTTTTTACCGATTTTTTCACTTCTGGTATCAAGCTCAGTACGGATTCCTGCCGCCTGCAGAGCCTGGTGTACAGTTTTTGCATAGTCGTGAACATCTTCGGCGATTGGCAGTACAACAGCCTGAAGAGGTGCAAGCCACAAAGGGAAATTACCGGCAGTATGCTCAATGAGGACCCCGATAAACCGCTCCATGGAACCGAAAGGTGCACGGTGAATCACAACAGGGCGATGTTTCTGTCCGTCGCTTCCAATATAGGTGAGATCAAACCGCTCAGGCATGACATAGTCAACCTGTACAGTGCCAAGCTGCCATTTTCTTCCAAGAGCATCACGCACGATAAAATCAATCTTCGGCCCATAGAAGCTCGCTTCACCGACACCGATAAAGTATTCGATACCCATACGGTCGGCAGCCTCTTTAACATCTTTTTCCGCCTGTTCCCATACCTCTTCTGTTCCGCCGTATTTAGCCTGATTGGCTGGATCATGCATGGAGAGACGTGTGTGAACGTCTGAAAAACCAAGCGTTCCAAACACAAACTGTGTCAGTTCAATAGCACTACAGATCTCGTCGACAAGCTGG
Source organism: uncultured Chlorobiaceae bacterium (assembly GCA_903904495.1). Lineage (GTDB taxonomy): Bacteria > Bacteroidota > Chlorobiia > Chlorobiales > Chlorobiaceae > Chlorobium. The sequence goes on along the minus strand of CAIVCU010000311.1, from coordinate 843 downwards.
TCGGGACGGCAGTAAATGTGCGAGTCATCCTGTGTAAAGCCGCGGGCGCGCACCAGACCGTTGAGTTCTCCTGACTGCTCGTGACGATAGACCGTTCCAAACTCAGTCAGGCGGATCGGAAGATCGCGATAACTGCGCATTTTCGAGCTGTAGATAAGGTGATGGTGCGGGCAGTTCATCGGTTTAAGAAGATACTGCTCCTGCTTGCCGTCCTCGTCGTGATAGGTCAGCGGCGGAAATTGCGAATCGCTGTAATACGGATAGTGGCCTGAACGCTTGTAGAGTTCGATATTGCCGATATGCGGAGTATAAACAGGCAGGTAGCCTCGCTTGCGCTGCTCCTCCTTTAAAAAGGATTCAAGTTCATTACGGATAATGGCGCCGTTCGGCAGCCAGATCGGAAGACCGCTTCCAACCTCCGGTGTGAGCATAAAGAGCTCAAGTTCAGCACCGAGTTTCCGGTGGTCTCTTCGTTTGGCCTCTTCCATGCGGGTCACATACTCTTTCAGCAGTTTTTCCGATGGAAAGCTGATGCCGTAGATGCGCTGCATGTTCTCCCTTGACGAATCGCCCCGCCAGTAGGACGAGGAGATATTGGTCAGAAGAATTGCTTTGAGTTTCGACGTTGTCGGCAGGTGCGGGCCAATGCACAGGTCAGTGAAACCATTTTGATGATAAAGTGAAACTGTGTCGACGTTTTTCAGGGTATCTTCAAGAATTTCAACCTTATAGGGGTCATTTCTCGTAAACTTGAAAAAGTCTATGGCTGCTGTACGGGCCATTTCTTCCCGTTGCATGTGTATATCGCGCTTGCTGATTTCCAGCATTTTTGCTTCGATCGTG
>CAIVCU010000310.1 GCA_903904495.1 uncultured Chlorobiaceae bacterium | reverse complement strand
CTGAGAAGCATCTCATCAGCGAGTTCAATATCCACACCTGAAAAAGCATAATCTGTTTTGAACAGTGAAAGCATATTTTTAACCATATCAGCCACCGGGCCGATAGACGCAATAATTGCTGGTGAAAATCGAACGACGCTTTTTTCAATGGTTGGTTCTTTCTGCTTTTTCAAAAGGTCATATGATGTATTAAATACACGTAACTCATAGAAATCAAATGACTCAGAGGATTGAAACAATAATAACGTAGCTCCAGCTGGAATATCACGTTTTATCTGTACCGCAAATTTATTTGCAATTTCATTCAAAGCCACCGAGCCAAGCAACATAGCTTCAGCTTTACCAGCTTTATTATCTATTACCGCTTCACCTTTAATGCCTGAATTGGTTATTGTTCCAAGCTGTGCTTTCAAGAGGTCATTTTCGGCAGTCAGGGTAGCAGCTTCCTTTTCTGCTATTTTTGCTCTCTGGTCAAGCGCGGCAATTGCATCAGAATCGGTTATAGTCGCTGAAGCATGCACGCTTTCAGAAGTGCCGGGAACTGCGGCCATAAGACAAAAGAAAAGAGCGTATGGAATAAATGTGTATGATGCTGATATAATATCTGAATGCATGGCGATTCCCCTTTTTTAATACCCGATTAAATAAAGGCTGAACACATGTACTCTAAACAATTCAATTTAACGATTTTTAGTATTATTTTTTGCGATAATTACACTGCAAGGAGCATAGAGGTAACGCGAACGACCCGAAAGGATCAGTTCACAAATCGAAAAGAATTTTTGATGTGCTGGATTAATAGACTGCGATACTTCAGGGCTTGAGCAGTTCGAGTTCAGAGGGTTGCAGGTGGAGTAAAGGACGAAATCAGTGGGCAGTTAGCAGGCTGTCGGCAGTAGGGAAGAAGCATTTAATGCCGACTGCCCACTGCTTTCCGTTAGCACTCAGAACTCAGCACTCAGAACTTTCTTTCTTCACTGCCCACCGCCGACTGCCGACTGCCCACTGCTTTCCCTCAGAACTCAGCACTCAGCACTTTCTTTCCCCTCATCACTCTTTTTCATGCTATCGAAGTAGTCGGAGACCACCTCATTGAACCCATAAGCAAGCATCGTCTCTTCCGCCTCTTTCCTCGAAAACCATCGCAGCATCTGACCTTCATGCAGAACCATACGCTCAACATCAAACTCCGCATTCATGGTATACACGTGCTCTGTCCGGTCTGAAAATTCATAAACCTTGAAAAGACGGCATCCTTCAACGTTCACTTCAATCTCTTCCAGCATCTCCCGTACAATGCACTCTGCAGCTGTTTCACCGCTTTCAACATGTCCACCGGGAAGATCCCACATATTAGGGCAAATTATTGTGGGTTTATCATCTCTCAGGACAAGTAAAACCTCATGACGGCTGTTATGGAAAATAATGCTGGTGCCTACGTGCCTCATATTCATAGCTTTTTAATGAATGATATCGCCTTCTTCATCAAGCACTGCCCACTGCCGACTAAAGTATGATATTGCCTTCTTCATCAAGCTGAGGGTAAGGTGAGCCCTGCTCTATCAGTTCTCTGCTCAGGCGGGGATAGGAAGCTTCAAAAAGCAACCGCTCAAAACACTCCTGTTCGAGTTGGAGGTTCCTGTACATACCCTTGTTCTCCCTCTGGCGCTGCGCCTCAAAAAGTATTATTGCTGTTGCTGCAGAAACATTCAGCGATTCGACCATGCCAAGCATTGGTATCGAGACCGCATAGTCTGCCCCTTTGATAGCCTCCTCCGAAATTCCATCCCACTCAGCCCCGACAACAAGCGCTGTAGGTCTGGTATAATCGATATCCCTGAAATCAACACATCCCTCCCTGTTTGTTGCAACAAGGATCTGCATTCCATCGTCCTCTAACGTTTTGTAGACAGTCTCAATATCATGGTGCAGATGCAAAGCGGTCCATTTACTTGAGCCGGCAGCTGCATTATTCTGTTTTGCATGAATGTATTTTCGGTACGAAACCGCATGCACATGGCCGATACCGACACAATCACAGCTGCGCAGAATAGCTGACAGATTGTGAGCCTTATTAACATTATCCATAACAACCGTAAGATCAGGCTGTCGATGAAGAAGCATTTCCCGGATTTTTCTGAATCGTAGAGGAGTTATCAAAACGTATGTTAAAATTGATAAGTTATTATTGGTTAGCTTTGACCACAAGAAAGCTATTTTTTCTCTTTTTCCTTAATTCCCGGAGAGAGATCACCAGTGTACCGTATTGCGAGGGTAAATTATTTTAAGTATATCATTATAACTACCCGTTCCGGAGGACAGACATATAATCCGGTTTGAAGGAGAGCCGACTGTTAAAAGATTATGAGCCTGCGTAATAAAAAACATCCCCAGCTTGAGCGCCTGCTTCAGAAAGCAAAGTCCGTTACTCTTGATCAGTCATCCAAAGTCCTTATTCTCAGCGATCTGCACATGGGAAACGGTGGCAGACGGGACGATTTCCGTCGCAATGCCGATCTGGTCAGAACCATGCTCGGGAGTTACTATCTGCCTGAAAAATACAGCCTTGTTCTTAATGGCGATGTAGAGGAGCTGTTTAAATTTCCCCTTGAAAGCATTATAGCTGAGTGGGGTGATTTTTACGATCTTTTTCTCAAATTCGAGCGAAACGGCTTTTTCTGGAAAACTTATGGCAATCACGATGCCGAGCTGCTGGATGAGAAGAAATACCGTCTTGCATCATCAATGGTGGAATCTCTGAAATTTCACTATGGTGATGAAACCATTCTGATTCTTCACGGTCATCAGGCTTCGGTACTCTTGTGGGAGACCTATCCGATAGTCAGTCGCTCTGTAGTCTTTTTTCTCCGATACATCGCAAAGCCTGCCGGCATAAGAAACTTTTCAACAGCCTACAACAGTCGCCGCCGGTTCGCTATCGAAAAATCTATTTACGAGTTCTCAAACCAGGCAAAAATTGTTTCTTTCATAGGCCATACCCATCGGCCGTTGTTTGAATCGCTCTCAAAAGTGGATTTTCTGAACTTCAGGATTGAGGAGCTCTGCAGGGCTTATCCTACAGCGAACAGTGAAAAGCGTTCAGCGATCGAGATGAAAATTTCAGCAATGAAAATTGAACTTGACGCATGTTATAAACAAGGGAAAAAAATCGGTCTGCGGAGCGGACTCTATAACAACCTTACCATCCCGAGTGTTTTCAATTCCGGTTGCGCCATAGGTAAACGAGGTATCACTGCTCTTGAAATTGAAGGCAGCAAAATCAGGCTTGTCTACTGGTACAACGGCAAGCAGAGCCGCAAATTCACCAGTGATCGCGATAACCGCCCGATGGAACTCGGTTCGACCGGCTTTTCCAGGATTGTACTCAACGAGGACTCTCTCGAATATGTTTTTTCCCGACTTCATCTTCTTGCATAAAGTTGTAAATGAAGGAAGCTGAATTTTTTTAAGATTCAAATCAATTACCCCCTGTGTTATGAAAGGTTCAAGTTCAAATGAGCAGTTTGCTGAATAACACAAATCCCATGTGCTATACTTGATTCCGGCTGATTCGAAAGAAAATGAACGATTAAGAAGTGGTGTCCATTAAAAAGAACTGTTGACATTCTGATAACTCATTGAAATTATACTGGTTGCATGAATAATGTGATGAATATAAAATCCCAAAACCCGCATTTAATTATCATTCCATCTGTAGCTGTTTGGAAAAATGAAAACATGCTGTCGTTTGATCGCAAATTTTACGATGGGATAGAGTTGTATACTAAAGTGTGGCCGGGTACAGTAAGTTGTATTTTGTCAATGAGTAAGTCGTCATTTTCTGATTTTGGAGTTGTAAATAAAACTATTGATGAACTGCCGTTTAGATGCATTATGCTGGGAACTGATGAAAGCATAACTGTCGAGCATTTAACCGGTGCATCAATTGTTCTTGCGTCGGCTGATGCGGATAATCAGCTCCACATCAGTGCATTATGCAGAAAAAGCAATATAAAGTGTGTCTATGTCATTGAATATATACCTGAAACACGATACCAGATAACATTATTAAGTACACGTAACCCTTTTATCCTGTTACGCAGGTTTATATATATTTGGCAGCACGAGAAAAAAAGGGTTTCTGCATTCAGTATTTCAGATGGACTTCAGTCCAATGGCACTCCCGCATATTATGAATACGGAAAATTCAAAAATAACCTCTTGTATTTTGATACTCGCGTCTACAAACATGATTGTATAGAAGATGTTGACCTGGAACATAGACTCAATGAGTTGTCTAAAAACAAACCCCTGCGCCTTGCCTTTTCTGGACGATTAATTCGAATGAAAGGAGCTGATCATCTTGTAAAGCTCGCCTTACTATTAAAACAAAGAAAAGTTCTGTATAAATTCTATATATATGGCGCTGGTGAATTAAAAGATGAAATGATTGCCTACATTCATAAGCATCAACTTGAAGACAGTGTGTACCTGCCCGGCCCTGTTGATTTTTATAAACAGCTTATTCCGGATTTAAAAAAGAATATTGATTTGTTTATTTGCCTGCACAGACAAAGTGACCCCTCTTGTACGTATTTAGAGACACTCTCCTGTGGAGTTCCAATTGTAGGTTATAAAAACAAAGCATTTTCCGGGTTATTGTCACTGGTAGATATCGGATGGGGTTCTGAAATTAATGATTTGAATAAAATTGCAGACACTATTGTACACCTGAATGAAAACAGGAATCAACTTTTTGCAAAGTCAAGAAGCGCTATTGCATTTGCGCGCCCTAACGATTTCGAAACAACATTTCAGAATAGAATCAATCATTTACTGTCAACACTTGAATAATAGTTAAAAAAATACCCCCGAAATACTGTTACATCAATTCAGATAAATTTTAACCCCCATGAAAAGCACCATTAATTTTTCTGACCGCACTATTCCTTCTGCAACAGTTTTAGGCCATAAGACATATTTATTGGATGCATGGCTGCAAATTCCGGAAAAAATAATTTTGCCTGAAGTGACAACAACCGGTGGCGGATTTGATTTGGAAATAATCAACGGGTCGACTAATGATTTAGATTATTTTAGACCAAAAAGAAACCCGTTAAAATTTCTGAAGCGGCAAAATACAACCACGATAGAGAAAAAGGTTATCTTTGATGCAAGGTATGAAGTCGATACAAATATTTCACACTACCTCCTGGATACTCTTACAAGAATATTGATAGCGCGGGATGTAATGAGTCAGAATGGAATGCAAAGTGCTGAAATAGTAGTAATATTAAAAGAGAATCCTAGCGAGCTTGCAAGAAACTTTTTTAAAACATTGAATTATCAAACGATAGAAACCGAGTCAAATATTCAGGGTTTAATTGTTAAGCATAAAATTCATCCGGCAAAATCAACAGTTGACAACTATATATCTTATGAGGATTTTGGTTTCTTTGATACAACGAAATATGCCTTCGAAAATATTCTGAAATTCAGGCCGGCATATAATTCTAAGTATGGAGAAAAGATATTCATTAGTAGAAAAAATTCAAGGACAATAGAAAATGAAGAAGAAATTGAAAAAATATTATCGGAACATGGGTATAAAAAAGTCTATTTCGAAGAGGGGAAGCTATCTCTTGAAGAGCAATGGGGGATAGTTGCTGAAGCGAAGG
>CAIVCU010000309.1 GCA_903904495.1 uncultured Chlorobiaceae bacterium | reverse complement strand
GGACGGACATCGCCATAAACGATCATATCATACATCTCGTCAGAGACAATAAAAATTTCGCGTCCTTCAATAACCTTGACAAGCGCACGAACCTCATCTTCACTGTACACCGATCCTGTAGGATTGGATGGGGAATTGAGCACAAGAGCCTTCGTTTTTGGCGTAATGGCAGCCTCCAGCTGCTCCGGTGTCATTTTATACTCATTCTCCAGCGTGGTATGGACGATAACCGGTGTAGCACTCGCAAGTCGCACCATCTCAGGAAAACTCACCCAGTAGGGTGCGGGAACTATCACCTCATCCCCCTCCTGGCAAAGCGCTAGAAAGGTATTGGCAAGAGTCTGCTTGCCTCCATTGCTGACGATGATCTGGTTTTCCTGAAACTCAAGATCATTATCACGCCTGAACTTGGCAAGAATGGCTTTTTTAAGCTCCGGAATCCCGGAATTGGTTGTATAGCGGGTAAACCCTGCATTGATAGCTGCAATAGCAGCCTGGTTGACATTGTCCGGAGTTGGAAAATCAGGTTCACCGGCTGAAAGGCTGACAATATCCTTGCCTTCGGCTTTCATTGTAGCGGCAAGATTGCTGATTCGCATAGTCTGCGACTCCTGCATGCTGAGTACCCGGCGTGTCAGATATTTTTCTTCCAGAATATGTGTTGTAGACATTTCGAATGGTTGGTTATGATTTATTTAATTCTATTCATCCCGTTTTTGATGCAGCATTTCCAGAACACATGGATGCACAAATTTACTGACATCCCCGCCCAGTAAAGCTACTTCCTTGATAATTGAAGATGCGACATAGGTATATTTGACATTCGGCATCAAAAACACCGTTGTCACCTCGGGATAGAGCTGCCGGTTCAAAAGCGACATCTGAAATTCATACTCAAAATCCTTGACCTGCCGTACACCCCTGACAATAGCCCTGGCACCTACCTGACGGGCATAATCAGCAAGAAGCCCGTCATGCAGCAACTCAACACTCACTGTTGAATAATCGGCAGTAACTTCCCTTATCATTTCGAGCCTTTCATCAGCGCTGAAAAGTGCCAGTTTATGACTGTTCGCAGCAATGACGACAACAACTTCCTCAAATATATTAAGGGCACGCTCCAGGACGTCGAGGTGGCCGTTAGTAAAGGGATCGAACGTTCCTGGATATATGGCTTTCTGTTTCATCGGCAGCAAAAGGATCAGCGCTGAAAAAAAGTAACTCTTGTCATACCATAATCTCTGTGAAAAGAGTAATACGGCAACTGCTTGAAGTCAATATGGGTACTATGTTCGATAAGCAGAAAGCCATCCTCAGCAAGCACTTTCCCTCCGACAATTTTTTCAATCAGCATATCATAATCATGCCAGGAATAGGGTGGATCGCAAAAAACAAGATCAAACTCTCCTGTCGCACGTCCGAGGAAAGCTGAAACATCCGAATTAACAATCTTGACACGATCCTGAACTCCTAATTGAAGGGTTGTAGACTTCAACGCTTTCAGGGCATCAACATGCTGATCAACAAAACAAACTGAACCAGCCCCGCGGCTCAAAGCCTCAAAGCCAAGAGAACCGAAACCGGCAAACACATCGAGCACAGAAACTCCTGCAAAGTCTATCCTTCCTTCAAGAATATC
>CAIVCU010000308.1 GCA_903904495.1 uncultured Chlorobiaceae bacterium | reverse complement strand
TCTGCAGATAAATGATGCAAACTGCCGGTCGATGGCACGCTCCTGAAACATAATCGCCATATTATTCTTCCTCTTCTATCAACAGTTGCGTCAACTCCCGAATCAGCTCTTCCGGCGGACGATCACGATAAAATCCTGTTGTCTCACCAAGTTCGCTGCTTACTCCGCGCAGAAAAACATAGATCACCCCTCCGAAATGGGTGCTGTAGTGATAATCTTTATCCCTCAGGGATAGGTAACGGTCAAGCGCCACCGTATAGAGGAGGTACTGGAGAGAATAAAAGTTCTTTACCATAGCCTGCTTCATGGCATCCTCTCCGTAATCCTCCGGCGCGCTGCCTAGATGATTTGATTTCCAGTCAAGCAAGTAGTATTTCCCCCCCTCTTCGAACACCATATCGATAAATCCCATAAGCATCCCTTTGACCGGTCTGAATTCCAATTCCCCGGCATGTGCGGCCAAGTCAACGCCTCCAAGGTGGACATCATGACGCGCAAGTGTTTCTCCCAGAAGAGCTGAAGTGACAAATCTGAGCGGAAAGTAGAACTCCATTTCGGTTATCCAGCATCCCGGTCGCAGGTTGCCAAGAGTGAATGCTTTGTTCCCTGATCCAAAAGATGTTGTCACGACGTTGAGAACCATGGCCGTGATGTGCGGCAGCCACTCCTGCGGGTAGCTGTAACGATCAAGCCCTTTTTCAACAAGATTAGAGACACTCTCTTCTGTGTATGCGGCAAAATCAAGTTTTTCGAAAATCCAGTGCATGAATATACCCGCCTGGGCACCCCTCGGGAAGGTGAAGATACTTTGTTCACCATTTGCGGCTGAAAACTCTATGCTTCCGCCCTGCGGCTCATCGCGGTCAGGCAGTTCACTATGCTTCTGCTCATGCCGGCTGAACGAGGTAAAACTGGATACCCGCCAGCTGGTATCAATAGTCCCGGTGAAGGTGCGCAACTGAGGAGCATAACTCATCCCTTTTGAAAGTTTGAAACGCTCTCTGGCAGTATCAATACCCTCACGGGTTAACTGGTTGAACCCGATTGACCCGTCCGAACGGTCAGCCAGTGCCTGCAAATCATCGGCCATGTTCGCTGCAGATAAGGCCTTGGACTGTTGAGCAAGAGCAGTCGCCTGATTGTCAGCCCTCCTCACCTCATCAGTAGCATGAAAAAGGTAGGTAACCGGAGAGACATCCGCATTGATTTTTCCGGTTACCAGGTAACAACGACTCTTTGCTCGCGTAATGGCCACATAAAGCAGCCTGAGGCTTTCAGCAAGCGACTCTTTCGCTGCAGCCAGCTGATGAGCAGCAAACTCACTTGAACCGAAAACTTTGACGGGCTGCAAATTCTCATCATGAAACGAGACCACATTTCCTTTACTGTTCACCTTTCCCCATAGAAAGGGACAAAACACTATAGGGTACTCCAGGCCTTTACTGACATGGACGGTAACAATTTTAACCGCGGATTCATCTGTTTCAAGGCGTATCTGATGCTCCTCCGCCTCATAGGCAGTTGCAAGCCGTTCGCCGAACCATGAGGCAAGACCCTCCATGCCGACTCCCCGCTCATGTTCCTCTGTATGCAGAATTTCAAAGCAGTGCAGCAGGTTTGTCAGCCTGCGTTCCCCTGAGAGATTGGGTGAACTCAAAAGGCGCCCGCGAACCCCCTCCGCAGCCATCAGTTCCCGAATCATCACCATAAATCCCCTCTCAATCCACCGACGATGATAATAGTGGAAATCCCTCAGACACTCCGTCCATGCATCCTCATCCTCAATAAGACGAGCAATATCGTTACCCGATCTGCCGAGAATATCGGTCACCAGTGCTGAACGGATTTTCGTTTCGTTTCCCGGATCGCACAAGGCGGAAAGCAGATTACTCACCTCTTCAGCTTCGGAAGAAGCAAAAATGCTCATATCGCTCCGCATCACCCCGGCAATACCCCTTGCCCTGAGAGCTTGTAAAACAATTCCAGCCTGTCGATGAGTCCGCACGATAACCGCAATATCCTCCGGTTTAACCTGCTTCCCTCCTGACTCTTTATCTTCCCTGGTTTCCGTCAGAAGCCGGAATATCTCTTCAGCAACAGTCTTTGACGCAAAAGTGCCTGCATCATCTACAGTCATCACACCGCGTTTTGCGTCCCCGGATTCCATGAACCAGAGTTGCAGGGGAGGATCACCGGGTTCTTCCTTTGAAGGGAATTTTTTTTCATCACCGGCTTTCAGCGGATGGTAGACAATATCGTCATAGATAAACGGATTGCGCTGCTGATCAAACAGCGTGTTGAAAGCATGAAGCAGTTGCGGAGTCGATCGCCAGTTTTCAGTCAGGGTAAAGCGCTTCTCTTCGCCCGCTTCTCGCGCCGCCTTCATATAGGCAAAAATATCAGCACCCCGGAAACTGTAAATTGCCTGCTTGGGGTCTCCTATCAGAAAAAGCGGCGCATCGGATCCTGCATAGATCATCCTGAAAATATCATACTGCACTGGGTCGGTATCCTGAAACTCATCAATCAGTGCAGCACTGTACTTGCTCCGCAAAAGAGCGGCAAACTGCCTTCCTCCACTTTCCGAAACAAGTGCACGATAAAGATCTTCAAGAAGATCGTCGAAAAAACGCACGTTTCCCGCCTGCTTGCGAAGCGGCAGGTTCGTCCGGTAATAGCTTACCAGTTCAGCCTGCAAAGCAAGAAAACGCTGCTGCACAAGGGCAAACAGTGTTTCACAACAATCGAAAAAAGGATGAACGGGAGGCGGGCTTTTTGGTTTACTTCGTTTGATAATGCCCGATCTTGTGAACTTTACGAACCCCTCGAACAGATCAAAAGGATTATCCTTTTCAACAAAAGCATCCATGCCTGCAAATAGCGGTTCGATGATGTCAGGCCGATAACTATCCGCAGCTCTGCTCAGTCCTTTATCGCTCTTCATCACCTCCATGATGGACTCCTTTCCATCCCGCCACATCACTCCGACCTCTTTGCCTGCCTCAAAGCATCCTGCTTCGAGCGCAGTAATATCCTCAACGCTGAATTCAGGTATAACCTTGACTCCTGACCCGGTATGAATACCTTTCAGGAGAGAGCTGAACAGTTGTGATGCCTTATTCTGAAGTGCAAAACCAAGCAGTGGCGAAGATGAAGTGAAAAAGCGTATCCGCCAGAAATCGTCCAGAAGCTCCTGAAGCAGTTCCGTTTGATCAGTAATCAGCTCAGTATCATAGAGAGAACCGCTCTCAAAAACATTGTCCTGCAGTGCCCTGAGACAAAAACCATGAATGGTGTAAATAGAAGCTGTATCAAAATCACTGAGAGCCCTCTCAAGAATCTCCTTGGCTCTCCTCAAGCCTGATCCACAAAATTTCTCATAAAACAGGCGGAGAAATGCATCCTCCGTCTCCATGCCATCCATCACCTCTAATGCCTCCCTGATACGGCTGCGGATTCTTCCCCGAAGCTCCTTTGTAGCAGCATCGGTATAGGTTACAACAAGAATCTGTTCAGGACGCAGCTCCTTCTCCACAAGCAAGCGCAGATAGAGCGAAGCAATAGCATAGGTCTTTCCTGTCCCGGCACTGGCCTCAATCAGGTTCATCCCCGACAGCTCAACACTATCATGCTCCAATCTTCTCATAATCCCCCATCAAAACATTATGTTTCCTCCAAATCATTCCAAACTCAGCACTCAGAACTATTTTTCTTCACTGCCCACTGCCTACTGCCGACTCATCCCTCACTACTATTCTCAATCATAGGTTTCAACAGCTCAACGGCAAGCAAACAGAACTCCTCATCAAAAGGCTCTTCTGACCCAAAACAACGCCTGATTGCAGGTTCGGAACCCTCTCCAGGATTCGAAGAAAAGCTGGAATCCCTCCACTCCTTACGGGCAGCATCAAGTGATTCGTTCGCGGCATACGCCATCGAAGATCGAGGGAAAAAATGCAGCGGCATAGAAAGCCCTTTCCAGTAATGGCTCAAAAGGCTTTCCAGATAGCCCGCAGCACCGGACAATGCAGTATAGTTCCTGATACCGTCAGCCATAACAAGCGTGGTTTCCATCGGGTACCCCGCTTTGCCTGCGGCATTAAGTACCAGATGTTCGACCCAGCTCCTCATCTGATCCTTCATTTTCAGTTTCGTACACCGATAGTGAAGCTGCCGTTGAGACCACAAACGATCAAGCTTTCCACTCAGCCGGAATTCACCGAGTTGCATATCAAACTCAAGCGGTGCAAGCGGCACCTCACTTCCTGTTTTCCCACGCACAACTCCCGCAAATGTCCGCACTTCATCAATAATTTTTCTATAAACCACCTCACCATGACGTGCTGGAGGCAGCATCCCCCTGCTCCTGAAAACCGGCAGCATCTCCTGAGAATCCCCTCCCCCGAGTTCAATCTCAAGAAGTTCCTGTTTCATACTGTAGAGCTCAACTCCCTCAACTGTAAAATGCTCCCGATCTTCAAGAGGAAGTGCCGTTGACTCAAGCCTTATACCGAGGCGGTGTTCCAGAAAAAATACCGACGGGTTATCGTAGAACCTCAAAAGTTTTTCAAGTGTTACCGATTTCCATGCATCAGGCAGCTCTGGTAAAGGCTCACCTATAAAGGGATGCAAAGCTTTCGTGCCGCTCTCCTTTTCAACAAGAGCCCGGTAATTCTCAACTGAATAGCTGAAAAGCTGGGAGCCAGCGGTAAAATATTCCGGATTAAAGGCCTGTAGTCGATGCCGTATAACAAAGTGCTTTTCAACAGAACTTTCATCCGGAAGCGAAAACCCTCTTTGAACAGCATCAAGCAGCTCACTGACCAGCACCGATGGAAGAGATTGGCTGTTATCCTTGATACTTTGTCCGACATAGCTGATGTAGAGCAGATCACGGGCTGAAAGAATAGATTCCAGAAAAAGATATCGATCCTCATTGCGCAGCGAGCGGTCTCCCCTGCAAGGACTCTGTGCAATCAGGTCAAATCCGGGAGGTCGACTCTGTCGGGGAAAAGCACTATCGTTCATGCCGATAAGGGCAACTACCCTGAACGGAATACTCCGCATGGGCAGCATGGCGCAAAAGGTTACTCCTCCGGTCATGAATCCCACTCCCAGCTCCTGCTGTTCAAGACGGGATTTCAGCCAGGAGAGTATAACGGCAGGTTCAACCTCCCCTGTAAACTCAGCTGAAACAGCCGTCTCAGTGATCTGCTCTGCAAGCATAGTAATGGCGGTATATTCCCGTTCTGACGATGCATCAGGCATAATAAACTCACTCAGCAACGCTTGAAACTGCTCACTCCACTCATTGAGTGATCGACGACGGTCAAGGTTTTTAACAATCCTGTCAACTGCATGAACAAACTCTGCGAATTTCCCGAGTGTCTCCGCAACAGAACCGGTCAGATCGTCATAGGGCAGTATGCCGTTAAAAAGCAGCGCTTCATCCGGCATCGCATACCCGAGCAGCAGCCTGTCAAGTCCCGCCATCCATGAGTTTTCACGATAAGCCGGCAATCCCCTCCCGGTACGGTCTCCTTCATCCATTCCCCAGCGGATTCCGGTTTTGTCAATCCAGCCTCGGACTATTTCAAGCTCCTCATCGTTCAGTGAAAAACGTCGGCTGACAGGCGGTGAAGCGAGCAGATCAAAGAGTTCAGATGCCAGAAAACGGCTGCCATAGAGTGCAAGCAGTTTCAGCACGGCACCGGCGATTTCCCCCTCATTCATCATCCGCCGATCAGCAATCGAGTAGTTCAGACCTAAAGCGCCTTCCGTTCCTGCACCGAAAACGCTGGAGATATAAGGCGAATAGGTCTCAATATCCGGTGTCATCACCACAATATCCCTGGGGTTCAGCTCCTTGTGTTTTTCAAGAATGAAGAGAATATTGTCATACAGAACCTCGATTTCTCGAAGCGGACTGTGACAGGAGTGTATCCAGAGTGACCGGTCCAGAGGATCAAGTGTGCGTTTGACGCCCTCCTCCCCGGTGCCTGAGAGGTTCAGGATATCAGACTGCAGGGCATGCAGCAAGGTTGACTCTCCCGGATCACGATACTCTTCCTCCTGGGTAAAGGCTTCGTCACTCAAGTCGATGATCATATCCGAGAAGTCCCGGCCGATTGTTCCAAGCGATGCAAGAAGCGGGTTCCCTTCAACACGTAACTCTCGATCAGGAGCTGAAAGCCTTGCGCGTGCCTTTTTTGAAATAATGTCACCCCAGTATTCACTCGTCGGACTCAAGACAAAAAGGTTCACCTCGGTCACTGTAGAAACAGCCGAAAGTATATCAAGATGAAATTTCGGCAGATAGGAAATCCCGAAAAGAGCGATCCTTTCCTGAATATCCACCGCACCCATTGCTCCCGGCTTCAACTTCCTGCAGAAGTTCTCCTTAAGTTCTCCCCGATGCGTACCATCACTTCCAGACCTCAGCTTCCGCCACAGGATTGCCTGCCAGACCTCTTCCGCTCTCTCCGGAACTGCAGCTTCCCAGTCGCGAAGCATCGCTGAACGATAGATGGTATACTGGTCAAAGGTATCAGCTATTTTTTCTGAAAGCTGAAAAAGCTTCAACCCGTTACGGTCATTGGTAAGGTAGTGTTGCAGGGTGCCAAAAAGGGGTGTATCAAGCAGCTCCGGCAGAAGCCTCATGATTTTCCATGTCATCACCTCCGGTGCAAAAGGGGTCAAGTCAGGTGCAGGAGAAAAGAACTTCTCGAAAAGCTCCTTGACCATTGCATTCGGAAACGGGTAATGCCCGTTAGCCCATACGCCGAAACGGGAGGCAAGCTGCATCGAAAGCCAGCGCTGCATCCCTTTGCTCTGAACAACAATCACCTCTTTTTTGAAAGGTGTTGAGAGAGGCTCCCGCAGCGTCGAACCAAGAGCATCAACCAGAACTTCCATCCGGTTGCTGGTAAACAGATTAAGCGTCATCAATCATTATTACCGGTTAATTCTCTCTTGAATTGTTGTTTTGCGAAGCATCGATCGCCTCCATAGCCTTACGCCGGAATCCCAGCGGATCAGAAATCCGGGGGATCGGCGTTATTCCGCCCCCAGTACCGTTAATATGCAGGGTTCCAAACCCGAGCAATCTTCCAAGCACACTCTGCTCAACATGAAAACTTTCAACCTTGCTGTGATTCAGCTCTATGGTGCTCCGTTTGATAAATCCGAATTTTGCTATGACTCTTTTGGAAGTAACCGCCAGCTCTGTTGACTGATGTTTGATCGCGGCATCAGCAAGAGACCACAAAGCCGGAATCAGGGCCAGAAAGCCAGCATTGCGCACCAGCAGAGAAACCTGAGCCTCACCGGCCATTGAAGTTATCAGTGCGTAAATCAGCATGCCCGCAGCCGCGGCACAGAACAGAATCGCCTTGGTAAAAATTGACCAGTGGAGCCTTGCTTCCACGTAGAGCTTCTCCCCCTGCATCAGGTTTTTTTCAACATATCCCAAAGTTCTTCCTCCTTTTTTAATTCACGTTTTCCATACCAGCTCCAAGCTGATGAATAAATACTTTTCCCGAAGCAAGGAGCTCTCCGGCAGTTTCAACAATCTTCTGATGATGAGTAAAAAGGATAACCTGCGTCTTTTCACCAAGAGTGCTCAAGGCTTTTATGGTTGAAGCAGAGCGTCTGTCATCAAAATTAATCAGGATATCGTCAACAATAAAGGGCATCGGTTCGCTCGACGCCATCCTCCATTCAAGCGTAGCAAGACGCAAGGCAAGATAGAGCTGGTCACGGGTTCCTGAACTCATAGCTTCAACCTGAAGGCTGTTGCCATTCGAGCGAATGGCCTCGAGTACCAGTTGCCCATGGTCATCAACATCAGTGCGAAGTCTGGTGAATGAACCCAGTGTCAACTCCATAAAGTAACCCCCGGCAATTTTCAGTACTGGATCCTGGTTTTCAGCCCTGTATCGCTCTGTCTCTTCACGGAGGATTTTTGCTGCCAATTTTATGCGAATATACCGTTCCGTCAACCGGCGTATTTTCGTCAGCGAGTCCTGCATGGCCTCTGCCAGGTCTGCAGCCGTAGGGCTTCCGTCCATCCGGTCAAGTTCATGTCCCTTCCTTCCGATACGCTCGGACCATTCCAGTATTGCAGGGTCAAGTATATTTTTTATCTCGTTACTCAACCGTTCAATCTGACCGGGAAGTTCATCAGAGTTTATTGTTTCAGCCTCCACTTCCATGTCGCCAAGCGGGACACCTTCAGCAAGCCGGTTCAGACGTCTTTCCACTTCAAGGAGGCTATTGGTAAGTATCATGAAGTGAGCGGTTCGCTGCTCCGCCTCAATCAACCCCTCTCTGGTATCACAACAGGCCTGTTGAAACATTGTCGCCATCTCATCCTTATAGCTCTTCAACGCTG
>CAIVCU010000307.1 GCA_903904495.1 uncultured Chlorobiaceae bacterium | reverse complement strand
TCCTCCACCGCCGGACAAGCCATGCTGGGCGGTTCACCGGCGCAGATTCTGGATGAATTCCCGGCGATGATTTTTGACGACGCCAATAAAACCCAGGCGCTACCACTGCTGGAGCGCTCGAAAATTGATTCCCTTCCATCCAGTGAAAAAATGCGAGTGAACAAGGAGTTGGCAAGAATGGGGCGGCTGTTCAAATTCGACGGCCAAAGTCAGGTCGAAATGCGATTCAGCGAATTGAACTACAAACTGATTTGGCAACTCCAGACCGACGAATTGGTTGACCGCCAATTGACGCCACAAACGAAAGCCTCCATTCGGATTGTCCTGGGCAAGGTGGAACAATTTGCCAACGCGGGAAAACCTCAGTGAACTTGTGAGGGTAAAATGATTTTAAGCAGTTCCACCGCGCAGCCAGTCCGATCCACACCCGCGCTGCAATGGACGAGGATAGGTCCCTGTAAATTCTTCACTGTTTTGGCCAACCGTTGTAAATCGCGTAGGGACATTGGAGGCGTTTTATCGTCGCCAACCGGAACATGGGCGACGATAAATCCGGCATCGGTGTAGGATTGCAGTAAATCCACGCCTTCGCGGCCATAATACTTTTTCAATTCAGACCGGGTCAGGAGACAGACAATGGAGCGGACTGCCATTTGTTGCACCCGCCCAATCCATTCCGGCACGACCATGGAAACTGGCCGATCATCCCACCAGCCGGGACGGCTGCTGCGTGCCAACCTGCCTGTCTCAGTCCATTCAATTTTGTCTGGATTGCTCAACGGTGACTGCTAGCACAAATGTTTACATCAAGGCTCCGGATTATTGGGAATATGGGAGTGTTTTCCACCATGATTTTTCCATCCCACGCTTCTGGGGGAATTATCCCAGCGGAGCGGGATCGGACACAACGCTGCCATTGTTCATCTGATTTGAGAACAACCCGATTTCCGTTTTCCATTTCTTCGGCATTCAGGAAACCAAGATAAATCAGAACCACAGGAATACCAAAGCTAGCAACCTTCCAGGCCCAGGCAAAACGATTGCTTAACTGATAGCAATCACGATGCGATAATGCCCAACCAGAAAACTTCGTTCCAGCGTTATTGTTCAGTAATTCTGAGATGGTTTTTATTTGTTCGGCGATCTTATTCCGATTCTTTAGGCTCTCCGAGTTGCAATTGTCATTTTTCACCTTGAACTCATCCTCATGGGATTTTCCTTCGACAAGGATCAGGCCTTGTTTATCCTTGATAAGGCATTTGATGATAATATCCCAGTTTGGCAATCTGGTTTTTTCTGGGTTCTCTGCTAACCACCATGATTTAAGTTCCCGCCTTTGAATATCAGAAAGGAATGATTCTGTTTTACCTAGTTGGGCTTCATCTGGAAACCTAAAGCCGGAAGGCATTAGATCGCAGTCATCATTTACCGTCGCCACGGGTGAGACCACTTTTTTTATAGCCTTGGCAAAATCATGTTTTGGAAGACTTGTCAGCATGAGACACCTCATTCTGCTGCCCTTAAAATCCCTGCGCGCAAAAGTTATTGCGGCTTCATTTTTATTTATTTGTCCGCTCATAATGGATGGCATTAAGAATCGATTGATTGGTCGAGCATACCTGCTGGGGTAATAATCCGATACGGCATTTCTTTGGACGCAATGTTTACAATGCACTTCTTTATAGTTGGCCGAGGGTTCAAATTGCAAGTCATCAGCCATCGGCTGACGCGAGACT
>CAIVCU010000306.1 GCA_903904495.1 uncultured Chlorobiaceae bacterium | reverse complement strand
GTCCACCTATCAGGCATCTGCAAAATACAGGGATCGAATCCTTGAACAGGTATTTTCTCTCGGAACAAACAATGACTACCTGCAGACGGCATCAGGGGGGCTCACCTCGGGCCGTTTCTTTACACCTGTGGAATCCGCAAGCAGTGCGATGGTTTGCGTCATCGGCGATGATATTGCTACCGGCCTTTTTCCAAATGAACCTGCTCTCGACAAATCAATACAGCTGAAAAACGGCAAATGCCGAATTATCGGCATATTCAAAAAACAGGGAAAGTTCCTCGGGCTTTTCAGTTTTGACAATCAGATCATCATGCCTCTTGGAGCCTTTGAAAAGGTCTATGGCAAAAACATGTTCATAACTATCAGAGTAAAAATCAAAGAGCAGACACATGTATCAGAAGCAAAGGAGGAACTGCTTGGCCTGATGAGAAGAATCCGCAGGATTCCGGCAGGAAAAGATGAAGATTTCTCGATCAATGAACAGAGGGCATTCAAAAGCCAGCTTGACCCCATCAAAAACGGAATTGCAATTGCAGGCATCTTCATTACCGGTATGTCACTTTTTGTTGGAGCTATCGGTATCATGAACATCACCTTCGTCAGTGTAAAGGAGCGCACAAGAGAGATCGGACTTCGCAAAGCACTTGGTGCGAGACGGCAGACCATTCTCCTGCAGTTTCTTATTGAATCGGTGATGATCTGCCTTATCGGAGGATTTACCGGGCTCTTGACTGCTCTCCTGATTACCTTCTCTATCGAAAAAATAGTCCCTGATTTTCCGATACAGTTCTCTCTTGACCTTGTTCTGGCAAGTCTTGCCGTTTCAGTGATTACTGGTATTATTTCAGGTCTTGCTCCTGCTGTAACGGCCTCGAAGCTTGACCCTGCAGACTCGTTGCGTTATGAATAGGAGTAGTTATGCCGCTGCGTGAAATCATCATCCAGGCGCTTTATTCGCTGACTGTAAACAAGCTCCGTTCGTGGCTGACCATTATGGGTGTCGCCGTAGGCGTCTTTTCCATCATTGCCGTGATGACAGCGCTTGATGCCGTTGACAAAAGCGTTGAATCGGGCCTTACGAGCCTTGGAGCCAACACGTTCCAGATACAGAAAAATCCACCAATAGTTTTCGGCAGCGGTCACAAGCGGAACATCTATGCTAACAGAAAGGATATCACCTACGCGCAGGCACTGTTATTTAAAAAAAGCATGGAGACACACGCCCGAAATATAGGGTTCACCATTTCCAGCCAGGCAAACCTTGCAAAATATGCCAATCGCACCACCAATCCTGATGTCACGTTGACCGGCGGTGATGAAAACTTTTCAGCATCCAACGGCTTCAATGTTGTAATTGGTCGTAATCTCTCGCAAAACGATATCAAGTCAGCAAGAAACACTGCAGTGCTTGGAAGTGAGCTTGCAGAAACACTCTTTCCTGCAGGCGAAAACCCACAGAACAAATTTATCAAGGTCAATGGCGAGGTCTATACCGTTACGGGTGTTTTTGATAAAAAAGGAGCAGCATTCGGTCAAAGCCAGGATAATTTTTTGCTCATTCCCATTACCCGCTACCTTGATCATGTCAATGAAAAGAGCAGCCTGAACATCACCGTTGAGGCACTCTCACGCAAAGACTATCCCCATGCGATTGACCGTTCAATCGGAGCAATGAGACTCGCAAGGGGATTGACCGTAAAGGATATCAATGATTTTGAGATCAGAACAAACGAATCTCTCATCGACTCGTTCAGAGATATACAACGAGCCATCAGTACAGGCGCCTTCATTATCAGCTTTATGGCCCTCCTGACTGCAGGAGTTGGCATCATGAACATCATGCTGGTAAGCGTCACTGAAAGAACCAGAGAGATCGGTATCAGAAAATCGATCGGGGCACCCAACAGCAGCATTCTTCGACAGTTCCTCTTTGAATCGCTTTTTCTCTCAATAGTCGGAGGTGTCATCGGCATTATAGTAGGTATTGTCGCTGGCAATATCGTTGCCTTGAAATTTAATCTGCCGCCGATATTTCCCTGGCTTTGGATAACCGTCTCAATGTTAGTCTGCTCTACAATCGGCATGACGTTCGGACTCTTCCCTGCATGGAAAGCTGCAAATCTCAATCCGGTGGAAGCGCTGAGACCAAAGTAGAAGGTTAAAAGACCAAGGACACAAGGAAGCGGAGTAATGAGTTATTGTCTGGCGCTGGTGATTGTTTCATCTCCCTTCAGGGCGTCACAGAGCATGGGAGAGAAAGGATCATAATGCTGGCGGGCAAGTGATGCTTTTGCCTTACTTGACACAGCATAACAGTAAAAGCAGCCATGCGTGCAGGTGTTGTAGCTGCCGATATCACGACTCTCAACGCATCCACAGGCTATTCGCTGCCTGCTGTCTTTTTTTCTGCCGCTCATCTGCTTCCCGGTAATACGCGCTACAAAATCACTATCGATACAGCTGCTGTGCATGATGCCGTGTTGCGAAAGGTCAATATCCTGGCTGCAGGTAAAGAGTGACATACCATTCCTGGTTGCTGAATCAGCGAACATTCCGGCAATCTCCTCCATCAACACCTTGTCGGGCATAGTATAACCGATATCGCGCATCCGGGTTCTGACTTTACGGTAGTCATCAAAAAAGCTGATAATACAGCGTTCAGTATACCCTGAAAGTTCTTCGGCAAGTTTCCGAAACGAGGCTGCATGCCAGGCGGGAGTATAAAAATCGCTGAGAATAACGGGATCATAGCGCCAGACAACTTTTTCTGGCCCGATAAGACGCGAAAGCTGCTTGAAAACCTCAATAAGGAAGCGTTTATCTTCAACACCAGGTTCAAGTGCTGCATCGTAAGGGGTCAGCGTAAAGAGGAAATAGTACGAATACCCCAGACGATCAATCTCAGGCAAACAGGAAATAAAGCTTGCGGGATTTTTTGTCCAGAAAACAATGGCGTCAACCACATCGGGAGTGAGCGAAATCCTGCTTACCTGTTTAGGCTGCATTGGGTTGCGCACCAGCACATCACCAGCCTGCAGACGATGGACAAACCACTCACCAAAAAAGGCAGGAATATCACTCCTTCTGCTTGCACTTATAATCATTCAACGATCCACAGTTTCGAATTTTTCACTCAGGATATTTATAAACGGGATAGTGTCTTGTTACGTATCCTGTTACTTAGGAGGCCTCTTTTGCATCAATGGCAAAAAATGGCATGAGTTCAGCTTCGTTTTTAAATCGGCCTGATAGAGGAATTTATCTCTTTTTTTCAGCTCTCAGCGGCAGATTGAAAATATGGAAGAAAGCCTTTTTTTTTATTATAAGTTAAGATGTCTCCGCCTGACGCAGTAAATTCTATGCCATAAGCGTTAGACCTCGTGAGAGCGCAGCAATAATGAAATCTGTTACTGAATTGAGATACCAGACCAAGAAACAGCAAACGAACCTACCTCGACGCAGCAACAGCGAAAATTCGCTGAATCTTGGCACAGCAATAACCGAACATGACAGAAAAATCAGCACGTTAGTCTGTTATATAAAGAGGTTTATGGAAAAAACGGGGAATTCTATAAAAAAAAGAATAAAAACCGTTAAAAGGAAAGCAGGTGCGACAATTTCAAAACATGTAGAAATAGATTTCAGCTCGATCAACGGGAATGCACCGGACTCAGATTCATCAAAGAAAATAGGTATCTATAACGACTCCTGGAGTTTCATGGGTGGCGGGGAGTGCCATGCACTTTCATTAGTATCAGAATTAGAAAAAAAGGGCACTGTATACTTAATCGCAGAAACAGACTTTGACCTGCATGAAATAGAGAGTCAATTTCAAATTGATTTATCATCATGCAGAAAATTAATCATGCATGATTTCAATACGACGCACACAAAATCGTTTGACATTTTTATAAATGCCTGCCATCGTTCTAACATTAACAGCCTCGCCAGCATATCGTTATACATTGTAAATTTTCCCCACAGGCGCTTAAGCAAAACTCTTTTAAGCTCATATTATTTTTTATTCAACTCTGAATACACAAAAAAATGGGCTTTTAAATTCTGGGGGAAAACCGTTAAAGGAGACACTCTTTACCCGATAAGGATGCTGCAGTATAAAATGAATGATAACCTGAGTTCGAAAGAAAAAGTAATTCTTTCCGTTGGCCGTTTTTTTACAGGTGGGCACTGTAAAAACCAGCTGAAAATATTGCAGGTTTTTAAGCAAGTTGTTACCGATAATCCTGAAATGTGCGATTGGAAACTTGTCATCGCCGGAGGACTCGATATGAAGAGTGGACCTCATACCATTTATTATAATCAGATTGTTTCTGAGGCAAATGCCCTTAATATTGAAGTACTTCCAAATTTACGCAGAGACAAACTGGATGCGTTATTTCAAAAATCAGCTTTTTACCTTCATGCGGCGGGATTGGGTCAAAAAGAGTCAAGACGTCCTGAAAATTTTGAACATTTCGGCATAACGGTTTTAGAGGCAACACTCTCGGGTTGCGTTCCGATTGTTTATAACGTGGCTGGCCCTGCTGAAATCGTTGATAAAATAGGTGGCGGATACATTTACGATTCAGAGGATTCAATGTATGATGTCTTATTGTCAATGATGAACAAGTTTAACAAGAGCAATGAGGTGTTTCAATTAGAATCTGCTGCCATTGCTGCAAATTCAAGATCGTTTGTAAAAAAAGAATCCTTGAAGGAAATCCCCTGCCCTTCAAGGAGATGAAGACGTTGAGCTTTTGGCATAAGACATTCGAGAGATAAGAAAAACTTCCAACTGTTCGTCCGGCGACTCTGAAAATCGAACACATAATTCCCTAAGGAGCAGTTAGAGAGCTTGCAGGGTTTTCGAGACTCAGGATACCGGACCCCTCTTCGTAAGCAAAATGTTCTGCGTAACGGCCCCACTCGATAGCTACCTGCAACACCCTTTCGGCCTCTTCTTCGCTGAAAAAATCTTCCAATTCACGCAGGAAGCGGTCTTCGGGTGCACGATTACCGGGGCGTTCATCGATAATGTGACGGATATGGGCAACCAGGGCAACATGGCGGATAAGATGTTCAGCAAAGATGACCTTACGCTGAAGAATGTCGGTATCCACATAGCTTTTCCCTGAAGAAGTCAATTCAACGTCGCCACCTTCGGTACGAGCAAACACAAGGATTTCGAGTGCCTCAAGCAGAGGAAAGAGTTCCTCAACATCAAATCCCATCTGATCGGCCAGTTCCGGGAGATCGGCTCTTCCATTATATGGCTCAGCAGCCAACGCTTCCATGAAACCTGCAAGCTGATTGGTTGACGCACTGGGCAGACGATAAGACAATGGGACAACTTCGACCTTAGCTGCAGTCGTGCGAGGTCGTTTAGTCATGAGTTCATAGACCCTATCAACAAGTTTTCGGAAGTTCGGCGCCTCGCGATCACGCGGATGTTCAAGAGGAATTTTGATTTCCGTCAAAATCCTTCCGGGATTGGTTCCAAGAATGACAATGCGATCGGCAAGAAGAACAGCCTCCTCGATGTTATGGGATACCAGCAGAATTCCTTTAGTTGGAATACGCCGCTCAAGCCAGAGTTCAATAAGATCGGTACGGAGCGTTTCGGCAGTAAGAACATCAAGGGCAGAAAAGGCTTCGTCCATCAGAAGCAGTGTTGGTTCAACCACAAGCGCTCGTGCAAAGCCTACGCGCTGTCGCATTCCTCCGGAAAGCTCCTTCGGATAGGCCGATTCAAAGCCGTCAAGACCGATGAGGTCAATAGCAGCAAGGGCACGCCTCCTCCGTTCTTCTTTATGCACCCCCATGGCGTCCAGCCCGAGTTCAACATTTTCAAGAACGGTAAACCATGGGAAAAGGGCAAAAGTCTGAAACACCATGGCCAGTCCTTTCACGGGACCCGTAACCGGTTTACCGCTGTATAACACTTCCCCGCTTCCCGGTTTGGCAAGGCCTGATATGATACGCAGCAGGGTTGACTTGCCCGATCCTGAACGACCCAGGAGTGCAACAATTTCACCCTCTTTGATGGTGAGGCTTACTCCATCAAGAACGAGATGCTCCTCTCCTCCGGACTTTTTGAAGGATTTGCTGATATTCTTCAGATTCAGCAGGTCAGTCTCTGGATGCAATGTTTTCATAGGTAAGCGATCTAATCCAGACGAAAACGGGTCTGGGACATGTTATAAAGCCGCCGCCAGAAAAAGCGGTTGAAAAACACAACGTAGAGGCTCATGACAGCGATACCAAGGACAATATGCGGGTAGTCGCCTTTTTCAGTCCACTGAGCGATGTAGGAGCCGAGGCCGGTTGCTGTAATGGTTGTACTGCCCCAACTGACAACCTCTGCAACAATACTGGCGTTCCAGGTGCCGCCTGAAGCCGTGATTAGACCTGTAATGAGGGAAGGTATGATGCCTGGAAGCAGCAGGTGCTTCCATAAACGCCATCCTGAAAGACCAAGGTTTTTTGCTGCCTCACGAAGATCGGCGGGAATGGCGGATGCTCCTGCGATAACGTTGAACAGAATATACCACTGGGTACCGAGGATCATAAGAGGCGCTGTCCATATTTCCGGTGAAAGACGATATCGTACAAGAACGAATACCGCGACTGGAAAAAAGAGGTTTGCCGGAAAGGCAGCCAGAAACTGAGCAAGTGGCTGAACCTTTGTAGCAAGTCGAGGATTAAGGCCAATGATGACTCCCAGCGGAACCCAGACCAGACTTGCCAGGAGCAGTAAAACCATAACACGGGTGAGTGTTATCAGGCCCAGCAAAAAGACCTTTAAAATTTCGGAATGATCAACTCCACTCATGACAAAACTCAGCAGCATCCATGCTCCGAAACTCATTCCGCTGATCAAGATCCCATACCATGTGTAACCCTGTATCTTCATTACGAGTGTGGAGCTTTCCTTGAATTTCAGCGTACGTCGTGGCAGTTTCGGAAGTCGTTCGATGAGCAGGGTCCACTCGTTACCAATACCTTTTACAAGGTTACGGAGCACATGGGCGCGTTGAAAGAGGGTTAGAATCCATGATTCGGCAGCATCCTGACTTTCGGTCAGTTCAAACTTGAACTTTTCGGCCCATGCCACCAACGGGCGAAATAATAACTGATCATATACAAGAATGACAATCAACATGGTAAGCAGCGCATAGCCGATTGCAGAAAGGTTTTTGCTCTGGATTGCCTGAGCCACATACGAGCCGATACCAGGGAGCGTCACTGCAGTCTTACCGACAGTGATGGCTTCCGAAGCAACCACGAAGAACCAGCCACCTGAGACTGACATCATGGTATTCCAGATGAGGTTCGGTGTTGCAAAAGGAGCTTCAAGTTTCCAGAATTTCTGCCAGGATGACAGGCCAAAGAGTTTCGAAGCTTCCTGCAGTTCCTTTGGTACCGATTTCAGTGACTGATAGAAGCTGAAGGCCATATTCCAGGCCTGAGAGGTGAAGATGGCAAATATGGCAGCCATTTCAACGCCGAGTAGATTGCCCGGGAATAAGGCGATAAAACCGGTAACGGTAATAGAGAGAAAACCAAGAATCGGTACCGACTGGAGGATGTCGAGAAGCGGCACAAGAATACTTTCTGCCCGACTACTTTTTGCGGCTACTGTTGCATAGATCAAGGTAAACGCAAAAGAGAGCATGAGCGCTGCAACCATGCGGAGCACTGTTCGCAGAGCATACAGCGGGAGATGAACGGGATCAAGAGAAAGAGGTATCTGCTCTCCTTGAATGTATGGGACGGCCATCTGATGACTTCCCCATGCCAAGAGAGTGATGAGCCCCATGACAAGGGCAAACGCAATAACATCCCAGAAATAAGGCAGGGGTTTTTTTATTTTTTTTTCTACCATGGCCATGGTAACAATCCATTATCAACATAACGCTCCCTAAGGACATAAATAATGGCTAATATACCCATTTCATGGTCGATTTTACCCTTCCATCTGAAGGTTTTCACGCTTTCCTGCACGCCAGTCAATCTTTATAATGATAAAGCCTTTTTTCCTTTGAATATGGAAAAAGATAGCTCGATAAAAGAGGATGCATTGTTACGAAACTGTTAAAGATTAGAAAAAAATACAACCGATCTAAAGCTGTACTGACCACGTTAGCAAAATTGTTTATACTCAAAAATACAGCTATAACAGGCGGAAAAAGTGCAATGAATTACAGCTACATTCCGGTTCTTTAATTTGTAACCAATACAATGCTATGCAGGATCCAATGCTTCTTGTTGTTGAGGATGATCAGAACCTCTCGAGACTACTGGAATATAATCTCGAACGGGCAGGCTTTAAATGTCTTCTTTCAAGTTCCGGAGAACATGGTCTTGAGCAGCTTTCACGAAAAAGTTTTGATCTTGTTCTCCTTGATATCATGCTGCCTGGAATAGACGGATTTGAAATATGCAGGAGAATCAGACAGAACCAACTTTACAAAGATCTTCCCATTATCATGCTTACAGCAAAGGGTGAGGAGATTGACAGGATTCTGGGCTTTGAACTCGGCATCGATGACTATGTTATAAAGCCGTTCAGTCCCCGTGAGCTGATACTCAGAATCAGGGCAATCCTGAAACGGGATCGCCGGCAGGGAGGCAAAACGCAGGAGGTACTTAAGGCTGGTGGCCTTGAAGTTGATTTAACGCGTCACATTGTTACGCTTGATGGCAAAGAGCTTGTACTGACAATGATGGAGTTCAAACTTCTCGTTGCTTTGCTTAAAAGAAAAGGCGAAGCCCAATCACGGGAAATACTGCTCAGCGATGTCTGGGATGTCGATAAGTCGATTAACACGAGAACCATTGATACCCACATTACCAGAATCCGTGAAAAACTTGGAGATACAGGCATTATGATAAAAACCGTAAGAGGACTCGGCTACAAGCTTGAGGAACAGAAGGATATAGACTAAGCAGGCTAAGGTTTCATTCCTCTCTTTTTTTGTTTGTTCTCCGCCACAAAAAAAGCTTACATTTCTGGCCTTACGGTCTGAACATGTTTACCTGATTATGCTGATAGACTCCTATCAGGAACAACAATAACAAGCGTACTATTATGTATTTCAAAAATCCTGAAGAGGTTCTTTTTCAATGGGTTTCACGTGTCTGCAGCGGAAATCCTGATAACATTGCAGCTCTTTATCATGAGTCTGCAGTTCTTGTTCCAACATTTTCTCCCCATACTGTAATAACCACGGAAGGCGTCAGAAACTACTTCGGTCAGCTTGCCACAAGAGACGGTCTCGGAGTTCGACTGCACAACAAGGCACTCAGAAAACAGTCGTTGAGCGATACGGTACATACCCTGAGCGGTATCTATTCTTTTGAATTTGAGGTTGATCAGGTACTGCTTTCTTTCCCATCACGGTTTTCGTTTATGGTGGATATTTCTCTGGCCACACCCATTCTTCACCACCATTCCTCGCAGGTGCCAAGAAACCTGTCGTAGCCCTCTTATGAGCTTTCCCGGAACAATTATAAAGGGAACACCTTGTTCCGGGAATTCGTTATTATTTTCTGTAGACCGTCTTCAATTTTTTTGTTTGACATTACAGGAATTCCTAAATGTACAGAAGCATTGGCGATTACGGACTTATCGGGGATCTCCATTCAGCCGCACTGGTATCGAAAGATGGCTCCATTGATTACTGCTCCCTTCCCTGGCTTGACTCTCCAACAATTTTTGCCGCACTGCTTGATGATGAAAAAGGGGGCTTTTTCAGTCTGCAACCTTCGGAGTTTTTCACCTCTGAGCAAACATATATCGCCAACACCAACATCCTTTGCTGCAGATTCACGACAGAATCCGCAGAGGCACTCCTCTATGACTTCATGACGATGGATAATGCGGAGACCGGCACAAAACATATACACCGCATCCACCGCTGTCTGAAGGTCATCCGGGGCAGCATGTCTTTTAGGCTGACACTGATGCCAAGACCTGATTATGCAAGGGTAGTTCCTGCTCAAATTGAAGAAACTGATAACCGGTTTATCATCATGTACGGTCAGGAGACCCTTACGCTTTCTCTTGATTGCAGGAATACTACCCTGCTCAACAGTACGAAGGGAGAGCTCACCCTTGTTTTACAGCTTAATGCTCTTGAGGAAGCGCATATCGATTTCTTTCATGGATGCCAGGAAACAGTTGATCAACTACCCTGTCCTTTTGAAGAGAACAAAGCGTTCTGGCTGGAATGGGTTAATCACTGCGTAGGCGAACGATGCGCATACCTTGGAGAGTTCACACCGATGGTAAACCGCTCTCTTCTTTTGCTGAAGCTTCTCACCTTTCAGCCGACCGGGGCCATTGCTGCAGCACCAACAACCTCCATACCTGAAACCCTTGGTGGAGAAAGAAACTGGGATTACCGTTTCAGCTGGCTGAGAGATGCAGCTTTTACCCTTAAAGCTCTTTTTGCTGTAGGTCACGTCAATGAAGCTGACGATTACCTGCGCTGGCTGAATGCCACGTACCGGAAATATGGAAGCCGCAACCTCCAGATCATGTATACCCTGCAAGGCAATGACCGACTTGAGGAAATGGAACTTGGTCATCTTAAAGGATATCGAAATTCACGTCCGGTCAGAATAGGGAACGAAGCGCATCAGCAAAACCAGTGGGATGTCTATGGTGAAGTAATGGATTCAGCACTTAGACTTTCAGATTATGCGGGAAAAATTGATGAGGAGCTCTGGCCATTTTTCAGGGATATTTGCGGTCTTGCTATTGAAAACTGGCAAAAACCTGATGACGGCATATGGGAGGTGCGCAATGGGCCTCATCACTTTGTCTATTCAAAGGTCATGTGCTGGGTTGCTTTGGATAGAGGAATCTCCATTGCCCGACGTTTTGGGTTTGAAGCTCCTCTTGAACTCTGGATGGAGGAGCGTGATCGGATCAAAGAGGATATTCTTGCAAATGGGTTTGATGAAAAACTTAACAGTTTTGTCCAGAAATACGGGTCGAGCGAGCTTGATGCGAGCCTTTTGCTGCTGCCGCTCAATGGATTTCTCCCTGCTGATGATTCAAGAATACAAGGAACAATCGAGGCTTGTGAGAAGCAGTTGATGCATCGAGGATTTCTGCTTCGCTATAAAGCTGATGACGGGCTTAGGGGTGAAGAGGGAGGATTTGTTCTCTGCAACTTCTGGCTGGTGGAGTGTCTGTCACTTTCGGGAAAAACTGATGAGGCCCATGATCTCCTCAACCGGACCCTGGCAGCTGCGAACCACCTTGGGCTTTTTTCGGAAGAGTTTAACAGCGATACCTTTGATATGCTTGGAAATTTTCCTCAGGCTTTCAGCCATATCGGGTATATCAATGCAGTTTCAGCAATTCTGGCGGCAAACCGGCGCTCTGCAAAAAAAGAAAAAGAACCGTCATTCTCTTCATGGCTGCGAAATATTATACCTTTTCAGACAACGCTCAATAAAAGCGAATACAATCACTTTGAAACAACAAAAACCATTGGCGCCGAATTAAAGAAAACACTGAATCTGCTGCAGGGAGGTTTTTTCAATGTTGAAGAAGGAACGGTCAATTACGAGGCAATGAAACAATCCGATGGGTTCAGCAAATACCTGAAGCTTGCGGAGTCGCTGAACTACTTCAATCCGGCAACACTTCAAACTGATGATGAAAAAAAAGCATTCTGGATCAACATCTATAATATCCTCATCATTCACGGAGTTATTGAATTCGGTATTCGTGGATCAGTACTTGAAATCAGCAATTTTTTCGGCCGGATAGGCTACAATATCGGCGGATTATTTTTTACTCCTGATGACATTGAGCACGGTATCCTCCGTCAAAACCGTCCACATCCGCTCTTTCCCTTCCAACCTTTTTCCGGCTCCGATCAACGCAGGCTTTTCATTGTCAGCTCATTTGATTTCCGCATCCATTTTGCACTGGTTTGCGCAGCCGCATCCTGCCCGCCGATTGAGTTCTACGATGTGGCTGTAATTGGCAAACAGCTTGACATTGCAGCAAGAAGTTTTATCAACCGGAAAGGAATGGAGATAGACCGTCAAAACGCAACACTCTGGATATCTTCAATTTTTGAGTGGTATAAGGAGGATTTCGGACAGAGCATACACGACACCGTCCTTTCTCTCCTTCCTTATGTCTCATCTGAAAAAAAAGAATGGATTGAAAAAAATATCTCCTCCATGAGCATACGCTACCTGCCCTATAACTGGAACCTGAACAGCACCCTTAAATAGGCAACAACTGAGCAGCTTCAACCATTACAATCTTATACCTCTGAAAGGGCCGTCAGTTAAGAGCCAAACAGTGTATCACGTCTTTAACCCTTCAAAACTGGACAAATCGGACACATAAAAAAGGGGAGAAAAATATTTTTATAACATAAGACAGCTTATGTCTTACCCTGCCTTTTATACTGTCAGTAACAAGATGAAAAATCGCATTCTCTTTTTTCTTCTTATAAAGATCATTTCCAATGAAACCGGATCAAACCGAAGGGGGATCTATGCTGCTTGAATTTGATACTACCGATGTGCTTTGCGGGCGGGCATTACAATATTTTGAAGGTGATGGAGTTGCAGCGGACTTGACGGAGGCTTTGAGGCTTTTCTCTCTTGCTGCTGAACGCGGGAATCCTCATGACCAGCTTTTTCTTGGAATCTTGAACGAATACGGCAAAGGTATGGCGAAGGATTTTGCAGAGGCCGCCAAATGGTATCGTATGGCCGCAGAGCAGGGTTATGCTGATGCCCAATGCCATCTTGGAGGAATGTACAAAAATGGCAGAGGCGTGACAAAGGATGAGGCAGAAGCCGTCAAATGGTACCGGTTGGCGGCTGAACAGAACAATGCTGTAGCCCGGCGCTTCCTTGGACTGGCCTACAGGATTGGCAAAAGCGTCACAATAGACGCAACTGAGGCTGTGAAATGGTTCCGGTTAGCTGCCGGGCAGGGTGATGCATACGCTCAGTATTACCTTGGTTTGATGTATGAGGAGGGTAACTGTGTCAGGCAAGACAAAACAGAATCGGCGTATTGGTACCAGCTGGCGGCTGACCAGGGAAACTCTTATGCTCAATACAGCCTTGGATTGCTCTACAAAAACGGCACAGGAGTCGAAGAGGATGAGGCTGAAGCGGTCAAATATTTCTGGCTGTCAGCCGATCAGGGCAATGAAGGAGCTCAGTATCTCCTTGACTCGCTGGAGATGTGAATTGCTGAGGGCTGAGTGAAAGCAAGCGCACCGCGATTATCTTGATGCAGTCGACTTTCAGTTACAACGGGCAGTGAGTACCGGCACAGAACTGGGCTGCTTCAATCTGATGCTGCTAATCCGTTCATCACTTTTTAACGTTACAAAATCATCCGCTGACCGGAAAAATGACATGCACATATTGACTGTGGAACAGCCGCTCAAAATCAACAGGCAGAACAGTGTGCTTATACCACTTCATTTGCCTGATATCTCCCGATACTTTTTAATCAATAGTACTGGAGGGTAAATATTTACTAGAAATATGAACGCGATTAGATACAAAAAGCTAATCCACTACCGTAAGCAAGTTGATGACGCGTTGTTTATCCCGATGTCGTTGATAGAGTATTTTTATCAAACCGAGTTTGGCTTCATAGCGTTCATGATGTTTCTTTCGATTGGGTCGGGTCAGGTAATGTGCGGCTGTAATTAAGCCAAATGCGTTGTCCGAAGC
>CAIVCU010000305.1 GCA_903904495.1 uncultured Chlorobiaceae bacterium | reverse complement strand
AGTCATTATCGCAGTGGTTCTTCTTGCACTTTTCTGGGTTGTCAGTGCTAACTGGGATATCATTGCTTCCGGTAAAGGACTTTCCGGCAAGGGAACCGCAGGCGACAGCTATGAAATCATTACAAGCGTTATTAACCTTGCACCCCCTCCATCTTCTGCCCCTGAACCCGCTTCGCCAACCTCTGCTATAAAGGCTGAGCAGGCTAAAGTCGGTAAAATCATAAAGGTTACCAAGGAAGAGGTGCCTCCTGAGCAAACCGCAGCAACGCAGACCGAGCTTAAGCAGGCTCTACAGAACCATACTGCCGGCTCAGCCAGTGGAAGCGAATCTACAGGAATCGAAGGTTTGGGGGAAGAAGGATCCATGTTTGAATCGTGTGATAAAATGCCGGGGTTTCTTGATCAAATAAAACCAGCCTATCCCGAAGCAGCCAGGGTTTCCGGGATTACCGGAAAAGTTTTCGTTAAGGCTCTTATATCGGAAGAGGGTCGCGCAATGAAGGCAATAGTAATGAAACGAATTCCTGCAGAGTGTCTCGTATTTGATAGCGTTGCATTGAAATCAGTAGTTGATTCAAAATATTATCCCGGCATCAAGAACGGACGACCAGTAAAAGTATGGTGTGTTGTTCCAATCAGTTTTCAGCTCAATTAAGGCTTGCCAAAATGTTCTATAAGCGCAAAAAGTAAATCAGAACCCCATACTTGATGGAACCATAAGTAGGCCTATATTTGAAGTGAGACAGATACGGCATTAAGCCAAAGATGCAGACGAAACATTTTCATAATTCATGCTTGATGTAAAGAACTTGAAATGCAAAAAAGAAGAGATCGGGCTTGAAGCCTCCATCTGGTTTCAGAAAGCACACAACAAGTTTCTGGGCGGTGACCGGATAGCTCTGCTCGAAAGAATCAATGAACTTGGTTCTATCAATAGTGCCGCCAAAGCTGTCGGCATCAGTTATAAAACAGCATGGCACCTTGTCAATATGGTTAATAACCTCTCCGAAAAACCACTTGTAGACCGAAACGCTGGAGGAAAAAACGGAGGAGGCACCGTTCTGACAAAAGAGGGCAAGAACGTTATCGAACAGTTTCGAGTTGTTCAGGAAGAGCATAGAAGGTTTCTTGAGAATCTTGAGGAACGTCTCGGCGACTCGGATCTTTATCAATTTTTACGGAGGATATCAATGAAAGTCAGTGCACGTAACGTTTTTTCAGGTACCATTGAAAAAATCACAAAGGGTGCCGTAAACGCAGAAGTCATTCTTCTGATCAGCGGAGGCACGCGTATTACCTCAAACATCACCAACGGTGCAGTAGACAACCTCAACCTCAAAGAAGGTCTTAATGCTTATGCCATCATCAAATCCAGTTCTATCATCATAGGCACCGATTTAGACGGCTCTAAAATAAGCACAAGGAATATCATGACAGGCAAAATCAGCAAAATTATCGAAGGTCCCGTAAGCAGCGAGATCGATGTTGCAGTAAACGGAGGCAATGTTATCTCAGCCACTATCACCCATGGAAGCTCAGAAAAACTTGCCCTTAAAGAAGGCGAAGAGGTCTCTGCAATTTTCAAGGCATCAAGTGTCATTATTGGTATCAACTGAACCTCTAAGAGGCTTAAGCATTTCATTAAGAGAATTATCTCAGGCGGCGACTAAGCCGCCTGGCCTCTGACAATCCACCATCCTGCATCATCCAGAATCTCTCCCCTAATCACCCACCCCGCAGCAGAGTTACGGGGTATGATTTCATTTTTCATCGATTCTTTCATGAAAGAAAGCTTCGGGGAATACATCCCATAGGGATTTAAAGTTTTATTTGGTTATTTTACACCATAAGGGGTCATCTACATTGCAGTATATTCTTACGTTCATGTGTGGCTGTGCTTTTGCAGTTTACCTGAGCACTTACTATCCTTGCCGTTAAACAGCCGGTATAATTGTTTAAAGTCCTTTTATGGACAATAAGCCGCTCAGGAATAACCCTCCAACACCTTCAGAGTTTCGCTCTTTGGCTGAAGAGCGCCTGAAGCAAAAGCAAACTGAAGAGGAGTTGTATCGGTTGAACCGGGCACTTCTGGTGACCAACCAGTGCAATCAGGTACTGATTCATACCACTGATGAAATGGCATTGCTGCAAAAGGTATGCAGTATCATGGTAGAGATTGGCGGCTACCGGATGGCATGGGTTGGTTATGCCGAAACTGACGAAGCGAAAAGCATACGCCCGGTTGCTCAAGCCGGTTTCGAGCAAGGTTACCTTAAACTATCCAAGTTCTCATGGGCAGACACTGCTCTTGGACAAGGACCTACGGGAACTACTATCCGTACTGGCCATCCAATCACGATACGGGATATTCAAAGAGATCCAAAGTTCATGCCATGGCACCATGAAGCATCGAAGCGAGGATATGCTTCCATCCAAAGTTTACCACTGAAAGTGGATAATGCGGTGTTTGGAGCTATAACCATATACTCTGCAATACAGGATGCTTTTAATGCAGAGGAGACAAAGCTGCTCAATGTACTTGCTGACAATCTCTCCTATGGCATTACCACGCTGCGAACTCGCAAGGCTCATGAGCTGGCTGAAGAAGGGCTTATTAAACAGCAGAAACGCTTTACCCAGGCATTGGAAGCGGCAAATGCCGGCACATGGGAAGTGGATTTAAAAACCGGTGAGAGTGTCTGGTCGGATGAGATATGGAAGATGTTCGGGCTGGAACGGGGTACGGCAACGCCAACCATGGACCTCTGGGTAAGTATAATATACCCTGAAGAGAGGACAATGATTATCAAGGCTATAGCCGAGGCTGCAAAAAAAGAAAGTCCGATAAATCTTGAGTATCATATAATTCACCCTGACGGTAAGGTTCGCTGGATGATGGTACGCGGGATGCTGATACAAGATCGAAAAGCCGACTCGATGCGCTATATCGGGACCTGTATTGACATCACAGAGCGCAAGCTTCTGGAGGAGGATAGAGCCAATCTGCAGCTACAGCTTCAGCAGAAACAGAAAATGCAGCTGGTCGGCCAACTTGCAGGTGGCATTGCCCATGACTTCAACAACATGCTGACCGTAATTCTCGGGCATACCGAAATGGCAATTGCCCGTAAAGACAGCTCCTATGAGGATCTTCAGGCTATTAAGAAAGCAGCAACCCACTCTGCAGAGCTGACCCGGCAACTCCTCACGTTCGCACGCCAACAGACTTTCGAGACGAAAGTTCTTGATCTGAATGCCACAATAGCAGAGATGCTCTCCATACTGAGAAGATTGATTGGTGACAACATCACTCTCACCTGGATACCCAAAGCAAAGAGTGCACTCGTTAGGCTCAATCCCTCACTGATCAACCAGATTCTTGCCAACCTTTGCATCAATGCCCGCGATGCCATTGATGGCAACGGAAACATCATCATCGAGACAGCTCAACTCCATGTTGACCAAACCGAAAGTGCTGCCGGCCACCCCTGTACGATACCCGGCGATTATGTCATCCTTACCATCACCGATAACGGACGCGGTATCGAAAAAAAGCATCTTCCTCGGATTTTTGAACCCTTTTTCACCACAAAGAAGTTGGGAAAGGGAACGGGTATGGGACTTGCAACGGTCTACGGCATTGTCAGCCAATGCAATGGCTTTATCGACGTCAAGAGTGAAAAGGGGAAAGGAACCACAATAATCATTTGCCTGCCTTTGGAGCTGCATGGTACTGCAGCAGAACCTACCGAAAAAGCTGAGCCATCAATGCCTCATGGAAAAGGAAGCATCCTTCTGGTTGAAGATCAACCCGATATTCTGCAACTTTGCAAACAGATGCTTGATCACAGCGGATATCACGTACTTCCAGCCTTGCGCCCCTTGCAAGCTATCCAGCTTGCAGAGCAGTATAAAGAAAAAATTGAACTGCTCGTCACCGATGTCATTATGCCTGAGATGAATGGACATGTACTCTTCCGAAAACTGCAAAGAGTTTGTCCGCAGCTTAAAGTACTCTATATGTCAGGATACACGGCAGATTTCCTGGACAATCACATTGCCAGTGATAAGGGTGTGAACTTTATCGAAAAGCCATTTTCTATGAACGCATTCACAAACGCAATACAGAAAGCACTCAAACCTAACCTATAGAATTACCATTCACTACTATCGATATTTCCTGCAGTACCGGTATCGCAATTTTCCATGATCACAGCGAAAACGATCTGACGATGGTTATCGGTTGAGCAATTCCTTTATGAGTTCAAGCAGGTTGTTTTTATTAATGGGTTTAGTGATAAATCCATCGCATCCTGCTTTTTCGGCTCTTTGCTTCTCTTCTTTTGATGTAAACGCTGTCTGGACGATAACTGGTAAATCAGGGCGAATCTTTTTAATCAGAGCAGTCGCTTCGTAGCCATTCATCAAAGGCATTCTTATGTCCATGAGGACAAGATTAATTTTAGGGTGCTGACGAACCATTGCAACTGCTTCCTCTCCATTACCGACTAAAAGCGTCGTGATGTTTTCGCTATTCAGTGTCTTTGTAAGCAATAAGCTGCTCACGGCATCATCTTCGGCAATAAGAATGGTTACAGCTGGAAATTCTATTACCTGCGTCTTAATGACTGGAGCAGGAGTCAGTATTTTCTTTGAGCCTGTGGGGTTATAAGGCAGCGTAAAATAGAATTCACTTCCCCGGTGTACTTCCGATTCAACCCGGATGGTACCGCCCAGCATTTCAACATATGCTTTGGAAATGCTCAATCCGAGACCTGATCCCTCCTGGGTTCGGGTCAACGGGTTATCAACCTGGTGAAACCGATCGAAAATCCTCGTTTTCATTTCGAGTGGAATACCGATACCGGTATCGATAACATAAAACTCAAGGGTGCTATTTATAAGGTTGTAACCGAAATCAATTTCTCCCTTGCTGGTGAATTTCAGTGCGTTCTGTATAAGGTTTGTTATAATCTGTGCCAGCTTTCCACTATCGGTTTCAATGATGCTTTCACTGTCAGGAAGAGGTGTGACACAGTTTAACAACAACCCTTTTTTGTTCATTTCAGGCTTGAAAAAGGCATGGAGATCACGCAACAGTTCATTGACAGGTGTTTCGGCTATGTGCAGTATGGTCTCACCGGCTTCAATACGCGAAACATTAATCAGGTTGTTAATGAGATCGAGCATGCGATGACCGCTCTGTTGAATAATGTCGATAAACTCGGCCTGTTCCTCTCCAGAGCGATGAGGCGCTTTCAGCAGTTCTGCAAAGCCAAGAATACCATTCATCGGAGTACGTATTTCATGGCTGATGTTGGCCAGAAATGCCGATTTTAAACGATCGCTCTCTTCCGCCTGCTGTTTAGCCTCTATCAGTTCACCCAATATCTTTTTCTGTTGAGTAATATCTACCTTTACAGCAACAAAATCGGTTATTACTCCCTCTTTATTCAGAATGGCAGAGATCACTGCCTGATCCCAATAGAGTTCACCGTTTTTCTTTTTGTTCTGCAATTCTCCGCACCACACATTGCCAGAAAGAATTGTGTCCCAGAGCTCTTCATATACCTCTTTCGGCATCATACCTGATTGAAGGATGCGAGGGTTTTTTCCTATTGCTTCTTCAGCAGAATATCCTGTCACAAGAGTAAACATCGGGTTTACATATTCGATGCTGCCCAGAGGATCAGTAATAACAACTATAGCTGGACTCTGCTCGACGGTAACACTCAGTTTTTTGAGCTGCTTCTCAGCCAGCTTGCGATCGGTGATGTTGGTGCTGGTACCGATAATTCTGTAAATACTGCCACTCTCATCGCGAACAGGGTTCAAAACGGTTTCCCACCAAGTCTGTTCGCCAAGAAACGGAAGAGATTCTTCATACTGTATCGAGCGGTTTTCTCGAATACAGTTGTCATAGTTACCTGTGACAGCTTTAGCAATTTCAGGCTCAACCAGTTCTTCAGGGGTTTTACCGACTATCTCTTCATTACTGATGCCCGTCAGTTTTGCATGCAGTGGATTATTGCCCTTGTACCGGTAAGATCCGTCCGGTAGAACGTCAACCACAAAAATGGAGTGATTGACCTCATCATAGATACTTTGGAGAAACTGCTGGCTTTCAAGCAGCTGCTGTTCATATTGTATCCGGCTGATTTCATGTTGCCTGCTCTCCGTAATATCACGGATCAACCCGATCATTCCATGGACTTCCTGATCCTGATAATAGTGCACATGGACTTCCCCGTAGACTCGTGAGCCGTTTTTTTTTCTGAACCGGAAATCAAAAACCTTATCAGTTTCCCGTTGCGACACAATGTCATTGAAGATGGTCAACGCTTCAGGAATTTCTTCTTCAGGCAGATATTCAGTAAAGGGATGTCCAATCAGTTCTTCCGGCAGATAACCGAACATCTTTTCAGACACGGGTGACGCATAAGTGACGATTCTCTTGGAGTCGACAATAATAACCACCTCGGCCATCTGCCCGGTAATCGTACAAAAGTTCCTCTCGCTTTTACGCAGAGCCTCTTCAGACTCCTTGCGCATGGTAATGTCATCAAACATCGATACCACATACCCCTTCTGCGGTCGATATAAAGAGATATCATACCATTTGCGCAATGCTTCGACATAAAACTCGAACTGATCAGGAATTCCAGTCTCGACCACCCTTACATGCTTCTCAAGAAACCCGGGATTTGATCCGGCGATTCCGTGTAAAACTTCAGTCAATCTCCGACCAATAACATTGGTCAGTCCGGTCAGTTTTTCATAACTCTCGTTGACCTCTTCATGAATAAAATCAACATTACGGTCTTCCTCAATAATCATTCGACAGTAAGCGTATCCGTGCCGCATAGAGTTGATGAGGTTCCGATAATGTTTTTCACATGCAATGTCTGACTCCTTCGCCTGCTCAAGTTCCTCTCTGGAGGCAATGTTTTCGCTTAAGTTCTTTTTGAGCGGCATAGAAATTTATTGTGTCGATAATTGAAATTCCATTTATCCAGAATGCATGTCATTACATAATAGCCTTTTCAATAAAAAATGCCGAGAGATTACCATCCGGCATAGAGTGCCATGAGGGTTAATGGCGGAATTTATACTATACAGTAGTGTAATTTTTACAACAATCCCTTTAACTGTATCTATTTCTCAAGTTAAGTGATCACCGAATATTATCGTCAAGTCATTTCCTGTGACTTCGGAAAAGCTGCATCATCCCGATACCCCTATTCAAAATCAAGAGTATCAATCACCTTCATGATCCGGTCAGTCTCACATAAAGCCACAATAATTCTCTGGTAGTGCCGCACATCTTCAAAGCTGAGCGCCTTACCGTTTCTATCTTTCAGCCACTTTTGAGCTGGCTGGTATCCACCGATGAAGAACTCCCATGCCGCCAGGGGAACTCCATCGAAATACTGCGTTTCGTTGATGTAGACCTTTCCATCATGATATTTCAGTTTTCCAACAATGTTATCTCCACTGACAGGGCAACTGGTTAACCGCTGGTCTACTGCCGGGCTTTCCAGAAGGTGAAGCTGCCGCAGTTCACTGCCAAGAGCAACGAGTTGCCAAAATGTTGCCTGATCTTTGGGGTATGGTACTCGTGGGAAATCGATCTTCAGAAACTCTTTGTATTTCTCACGATAGTTTGGACTGTGCAGCATAGCGTAGATGTAGTCGAGCAGGTCTATCGGGGCAAAGGTACCTAGCGTATCTTCTTTTTCAGGTATAAAAGATAGCCCAAGCCCAGTTGAAATCTGATAGACAATTTCTCTATTCAAGTTTGGTGTTCTCTCTTGTTGGCCATCAGTTGTAATCTGATTTCTTGATTCAGGATAGAGGTAAAGGGGGAAAATATTGGCATTGTCAAGAGAAGATGAAATGCACTTATCAACAATATGATCAACAATAAATGGCGCGATAAAATTATCTGAACGTGATCTCCGAATTAGAGATATAGCAAAATTATCTTTCAAAAGATGCCTCATAAATGTTGATCTTGAACGAGCAATTTTTTCATGATTATAGTATATATAACGAGTGTCAAAGGGCCTGTAACTTATTTTATTAATGAAATTAATACCAAATTTTTCGATTAATAATTCTTTTGAAAAACTTGTATACTGAACATCATCACCACTTGTTATACCCATGCTATTTATCCCGAAAAAGTCATTCACCAAAAACCCTTTTTCGTAGTCATTTTGACCATCAAAATCTTTTTTTACAAAAAAGTATTGTGGTGAAGAAAGGCCAAGAATCTTAAATCCAACCGATGCAAGGGTATTCTTCCATAGAAAATCGTATTTAAAAGCCCTTTCCCCGTAAAGGTCATAATGCAGCACTTCCGCTAGATCACCTTTCCCCTTCTTACCGGTTTTTACAAACAGATTGATACTGACTCCTTGCTGAATATCAAACACATTTTTATCTGCCGATCCATCAGGGCAAGCCTCTTTCTTCTTTGAGTTACCATGGAGATCAATAATGTAAATCTTGTCAAAGGTGGAGAGTAGATGCCACCTCATCCCTCGGAAAGTGGGGTTATCAAGAAAGCTGTGGTTGTTGATAAAGGCCAAAACACCTTCGCCATTTTTCTCGACAAAGTGCTGCCCGTAGCGAATGAACTTCACATAGTCGTCATTCAGCCATTTCGGGTTCTTTTCATTCAGTTTGCCGCCGCCGG
The DNA here is from genome assembly GCA_903904495.1 of uncultured Chlorobiaceae bacterium. Classification (GTDB taxonomy): domain Bacteria; phylum Bacteroidota; class Chlorobiia; order Chlorobiales; family Chlorobiaceae; genus Chlorobium. Next base: position 5,064 of record CAIVCU010000305.1, on the reverse strand, counting down.
GTTCCTGTTTATAATCTTCCAGAAGCTTTTCAATCCACTCCCCTTTATTTGACGAGTGGCCGCTATAGGGCGGATTACCCATGACCACCATCACCGGTGTATCCCGTTTGATATAATTGGCTTCATTCGCCTCTTGTGAAAGCCAACTGGCAAAAAGAGTTCCAGTTTCGCGATGGTGTTCTTCGAGTGAATTGGTCAGGAATACCCGGAATCGTTGTTCAACTGTTGGTTTATAGCCGGTTTCAGCCAGAAGCAGGTCGAGCTTCAGGTGCGCCATGGCGTAGGATGCCATCAGGATTTCAAAGCCGTTCAGCCTTGGAATAAGCTGCGTCTCCACATAGTTGCTCCAAACTCCTTCCTGCCCTTCAAACTGTTTGTGGATATGCTTGATTACTTCAGCCAAAAAGGTACCAGTACCGGTAGCCGGATCAAGCATCTGCACTTTGTGTACCTCAATCTGCTGGGAGGTATAGCCATCTTTTGAGCGCTTGTCAGTTGTGGCTCTCTTGATATCCACGCTGGTTTTGCTGGTATCAGCCAAGCCATCTTTCAGGTCGAACTCAGTTTTCAGAATATCATCAACAGCGCGAACAATAAAATTGACCACCGGTTCCGGAGTGTACCATACTCCTCGGCTTTTACGCAATGCCGGATCGTATTCAGCAAGGAAGGTCTCATAAAAATGGATAATCGGGTCGTGCTGCTGTGTGGCTTTACCAAAATCCTTGAGCAGAGCAGCAACATCCGTAGCCTTGAAAAGGTCGGCCAAAGCATCAACAATCCACACAATCCGGCTATCAAGATCGTAGCCGGCAATGTACTGAAACAGCTTTCTAAGAAACGGGTTTGTCCTAGGAATTAACTCAGCAGCCTCTCTCCGGTTAAAATCTTCAAGCGTCGGGTCATGCAGACGGGCGGCAAACATTCCATAAGCAACGGTTTGCGCATAAATATCTGCAAACTGTTTCGGAGTAATGTCATGAATGAGCACCTCCTTAAATCCCTCCAGCTGCTCTCTCAAACTGTTGTTTGCCTCATGAAGCATACTATTCGCCTCACCCGACGTGACCGATAGGGCTTTTTCAATTACGTCAGCCAGCAATCGGGCTTTTCCCGCCATCATCTTTGACAGTTTCGAGGCCGATTTAATGGTCTGACCTTCAAACCGGCTGAACTCCTGAATCAGTAAGGTGAATACAGCAAAGTTTTCAGGCCGAGCAACAAGTCTGCCATTATCGATATCAGCTAAGACAAGGGAAGTCGTAAAAACGCCATCGAGATAGAGACGAAAATCAAGATAATCGGTGATGATCAGGTTTGACAGAGAGTTCTGGTAACGCGCAAACTGCTCATGATAAAGCTTGCTATCGAGAGACTTGCCAATGTCCTTTGCCTCGATGTAGCCGACTGGAATACCTTTTCTCGTCAGGATATAGTCAGGAGCCCCGCAATCAATTCTCTGCGGCTCATTGGTCACATCAACATGAGGTACCAGCGTTTTCAACAGACTTTGCAGGTCACCCCGGTAACTGTGTTCCGTTGAAATCCCTGCCTTGAACCGCTTGTTGATAGCCTCGATATACTCCTGAATGGTCATAAAGAGAAGATTGTTGATCGACTGAAGAAGCTATAAGAACCTGTCAACAGCAAAGATAACGACTACTGTTCACATTTTTCTATCCAGAGAGTACCTGGCATTGTTTTTAATCATCCGCCAAGCGCTATGCTGCACTGCAGTTCAAGAGCTTTTCCGGAATGTCACCGGCTCTTTGTATCTGTTATCCTGAATATTTTGTAGTAGTGGCAAGGGTCACATAGCGCTATACTTGCCGGTCACTGATGTTCGCAGCAAGTACGGCACTCTATTCCCAAGAGCTTTTTTCGCATGTTTTATGCGGCAGAGCGGTGCCAGGCGGCAGAGCTTTGGCATGAAAAATTGGCATCGGCAGCGAAAACGCGCAGAAGAATGGCGCGGGAGAATAGAAAGCGACTTTTAGCAACACCGGTGAAGAAAATACAGCAAAGAAAAACGTGAAAAGAGAAGAGTCACCTCCACCCCTCTAAGAGCTTGAATCTACAATAGCTATGACTCCGCTGTCACTCCATTTCAAGGCCTCAGCTGGACGCTATTGAGGCATAGGGGAAAAGCAGAGCTGCTATTGGTATATGTATTTATAAGCGAAATTTAATCTTTTATTAAGATTCCTTTAGGTTTTGGTTGTTTACTATGATCTCTGTGTATATCCCTTTATAGAGTACAATTTCATTTCAAAAAAATTAAAGGAGAGAAATATGGTAAATAGTACCCGCAGGTTCCTTAAAACCGCTCTCATCATAACAAGCTTCGGGTTCATAACGACGAATGCATATTGTAACGGCACAATCACCGGAACCATTGAAACTGACTTGACGAAATACAAAGGGGATACCGTTGTCTATCTAAAAGTCGTCAAGGGGGATGTTATACCGAAGCATACCTCAATTGATCAGAAAAGTCTAACTTTTGTTCCTAAAGTTACAACAATACCTGTTGGTTCTATTGTTGATTTTACGAACAACGACAAAGTCTATCACAATATCAATTCAACAAGCGAAAGCAACAAATTCAACCTTGACTCTTATGATCCGGGCGTACCAAGGCCGATTACCTTTAATAAGCCAGGTGTAATTCACTTACTCTGCAAGGTTCACCCTGAGATGTCCGGATGGGTTATCGTTACTGAAAATCCCTATGCTGCTGTGAGTGAACATGACGGCAAGTTCATTATACCGGAAGTTCCTGCCGGCACATACGAGATCGTAACATGGAACGAAAAACTCAAGCTGAAGGACAAGGCAACGGTCACTGTCGAAGAAGGAAAAACAGTTCCGGTTATTATCAAGCTGTCTGACACCACCTCTTGAAGAATCAGGAAAGCCTCTCTTACTGACATTTGCGTGTTAAAAGATCGTTCAATCCGATTTGGAATCACTCTGTGCGGTCAGAAAGAAGGGGCTTTCATGGTCTATTAAGAGACTCTTGTTTCTATGCTCTTTATCACTCGAGCATATATGAGAACCATTACTGTATGAGTTGCCATTTGAAGCTGTTACTTTATGATTATGGTCACGAATTAAAACGAAATAGGCCAGTAATCCAACTGCAGCCACTCCCCCAATGATTAATCCGGTATTGGTCGAGCTTTGAGATCCTGCAGTATGTGATTGTTCAGTATCTCTTACATCAGCATACGATTTCAGGGGCGTAACTGTTAATCCCATTATGATTGCAAGAACTATTGCAATGCTTTTTGTTAATAATTTGATGTTACCCATCGCCTCTCCTTTAATGATGAATTTTAATTCGAAGTCATTCAAAATCTTGCTGTAATTCCGAAAAGAACGGTTTTATCGGTTTCGGCATGGTTCAGACCAGCTTTTACACCAATATCAAGGTCGAAGTCTTCCATTAAGCTGTAAATCAATCCCCCGAGGAGAAACGCGCGATTGGGATCCGGTGCCTTCTCATTATTGCTGTCAAGGCTGAAGTCGGCTACAGAACGGAGTTTATTCGTCATATGAACCTCAGCGGCAACTGAAGCATGCCAGATATTTTGTTTGAAAGTTGCATTATCCAGTTCAAGCCCGTATGAATTGTGGAAATAACCAACATTACAGTGCAGTGCCCTATGTTTCCATTCCTTGGTAGCGATCAGCATCACTCCTTCAGATACTCTGCCATTACCTAACCCTTTTTGTTCATCGCCTATCGGGAATGTTACTTCCGGCTTGAGGGCAAGGCTTACTTCGTGTGGTTTACATTCAAAAAATTTCCATTTAATTTCGACCGATGTATCGCCAATCCCTTTATCATTGGAAATAATACTTCCGCCCTCAAGGAGAGAGCTCCATTGCCAAGGTAAACCAACAACGAGATCAATGTTGTCAGCAATACCATAGGTCAGTGCAGTAGTAACATTACCTCCGGATTCCTTTGTGTAGAAGCCATCTTCATGTTCATGATCCGTTGTATATTGACCATTCAATTCCAACTGAAATTTCCCTTTCCCCTGAGTCCCGGTATCATCAGTGATCAGTGGGTGAGCAGCAAAAGCAGGGAGTGACCATAAGAGAGCGAGTGTTATGGCTGAAGATTTTTTTATCATTGATCCTTTATTTGTATTAATAGCGTAAATATGATTACTGTTTTACAGGGGACTTATAAAACCGCAAAAGGGTGCCAAGAGTGGTATTGTCGCTTGTCCCGTTGGTCGTGGATATCTTCCAAATTGTTAAAAATTTGATAGATAAATATACAATATGGGGGGGTTTTGTTTTTCTATACGCTCAAACTCAAATAGGCATCAGCTCAGCGCTATGCTGCTCTGCAGTTGAAGAGCTTTGCCGGAGTGTCACCTTACCTTTGTATTTGTTTTTTTTGTGGCTCTGAAGTGCCTAAATCATATCCAGTTCGCGCCTTTCTTGCTCCAAGTACTCATTTACTGAAATAAAGAGCAAAATATACTCGCTTCGGCACGCCGCTTGAACGAACAGAAAACAAATTATCTCGCATCTGTTTTTCTTTTGCAGGCCAGCAGTCTGCATTAACAGCATGTTGTATTGTGGTGTAATTTTAAGCAATATTTAAGGTCATCTTAATGACCGCTTAAGGTACTCTTGAGTATTGTAACGCTTATGGCTCAAGATTGCGCTTTTGCGATTCAAGTGCCGTTTTCTTTTTCATCAATAATCACAAAAACGAGGTGTCTAATGAAAAAATCTTTTTGCTTTCTTTTTATTGCGATACTTGCTTTGATGCTTGCCAATAATGCAGCACTTGCTGAAACCAATGCCAAAAGCCTTTACTCAAGTGGTGAGGCTAAGTTCAAAGCAAAGGATTACAGTGGAGCCATTGCGGACTTCACAAAGGCCCTGGAACTTAATCCAAAATTTGCTGAAGCTTTTCTTAACCGAGGTTTTGCAAAGCGTTCCGCAGGCGATATTGAAGGAGCAAAGGTTGACTTTAAATCATCAATAGAGGTTGATCCAACCCCTAAAGATGCAGCAGCTTACTATAATAGGGCT
>CAIVCU010000304.1 GCA_903904495.1 uncultured Chlorobiaceae bacterium | reverse complement strand
TGCGATAAGCTTCCCATGCATATCGGGCCGCACTCCAAAGCTCTCTCTGGTAATGAGCGAACTGCTCTTTTTCAATACTGCAGCTCATTCCGCACTCTTTTTTGGTCAGCGCTAAACTTGCACTATCGAGCACATGGTCTGTAATTGCAATCACATCAAACCCTGTTTCACCGTACATCTTTACGACATCTTTAAGCTCACATTTTCCGTCACTCCATGTTGTATGGATGTGAAAATCGCAGTACAACCATTCCATCTGATTTTTTTTATAATGTTTGTACGGTTTCAGCCGAATGTATCAAGTTCAGTCATTAAAGTAGTTGATAATGAGCGACATGCTCTTCTTCCTATTGTAAACTTCCAGTGAATTCTGCGTTGTCACCCATCTCACTCAAGTACACTTCAACAAATATCCCTGAAAGGCTTTTTTATCTCACTTCACAGTGATGTAGGTCATAATTAAAGTTCAAATAAAAGTTTCAAACTTGTAACATAGGCCTCATTGCTTTCTAAAGGTAAAGCCTGTAGATTATGGCATCAAAAAAAGCCGGGTAACCGGATTTTGTTAATAAACTATGCAACTTCATGGCTGACGAGAGTGTCGGGGGAAACAACCGCACCAATGCATTTGTCGTAAGCGCCCGCAAACGCACATTGCAGAAAGCCTCCAAAACAGTCGGGGAAGGTCTGCTCCTTGCAGTTGGTTCATTTGTGGCCATTGTTGTCCTCTTTATCTTTTACTTCGTAGCTCGCGACGCCATCCCTTTTTTCCAGCTTCGTGGATTCAGTGAATTCTTCACCAGCTCAAACTGGTATCCGGCTGATCAACCTGCCGGATTCGGTGCGCTTGCCATTATCTACGGCAGTCTGATGGTAACGTTTGGTTCGGCCCTGATTGCTGTGCCGATGGGCGTTACCGCAGCTATATGCCTGAGCGATATTCTTCCGTTTTCAATCCGTCAGTACGCAAAACCTGTGATTGAAATGCTCGCTGCCATACCTTCAGTAGCGTTCGGCTTTTTTGCCCTTGTCGTCCTCGCCCCGCTTCTGCAGAATAACGGCGGCCCTATGCTGATGTGGGCGTGGTGGATCCTTGTCACACCATTTCTCGTGCTTGCCGTTCTCGTCTCAGCCGATCTTCTTTCTGCCATTGTCAAGGGCCCGGCGCGCCGTCAGCAACTCTATGTGCTCCTGCTTATCGTGTTTGGCTTCATCTCCATTTTGCTCCTCTACAAGGTCGGCACCATGCTCTACGCCATTCAAATTCTGACCGGCACCAATGCTCTCAACGTCTCCATTATTCTCAGCTTCATGGCTCTGCCGACTATTGTCAGCGTTTCTGAAGACGCCCTGCAGGCAGTCGGCCGAGACATCCGCGAAGGCAGTTACGCACTCGGTGCCACGCGCGCTGAGACCATCATTAAAACCATCCTCCCCGCAGCCAGCAGCGGCATTCTTGCTGCCGTTATTCTCGGTATCATGCGTGCCCTTGGCGAAACCATGGTGGTTTGGATGGCTTCGGGTAACGCATCCCATATTCCCGAGCCGTGGTTCAACTATCTCGAAGCCATCAGAACCCTGACGGCCACCATTGCCGGCGACATGGGTGAAGCCGACCAGGTCACCGGATCAGCCCGTTACCATGTTCTCTTTGCCATGGGCCTGCTTCTCCTTGTTATCAGTTTTATCAGTAATCTCGTCAGTGAACGCATCGTTGTCCGCCAGCGCAAAATTCTTTCAGGCCAATAATAGAGTAATCATTGCCATCTTGTTATGAATATCGGAACCCGTAAAATACTTGATCGTTCATTTACCGCTCTCGGCATAGGTTCAATTGTTGTCATGGCAATGGCATTGCTGATTGTACTTGTACCGATTGTCACCAACGGAATCAGCGCAGTATTTTTTACCGGCACCGTCGAACACCGCAAAATGCTCCTCCATGAATTCAAGCGGGGCGGCAGTGAGACTCTGACCAGCGAAATAGCCACATCCGACCGTTACCGCTCAAAAGTCTACGACATGCTCACCCGGTTTGAGACTGAGCTTGACAAGATGGAGCCGGAAAAAAAGAGGGAATACAAGGAAAAATACTCCCAGGTTAAAACCGCTCTGCAGGCACTGCTCGGCCCGCTCCCTGGCGATCCTGCACCAATGCTCACCAGATTCAAATACGGTCAGACCCGCTGGGAAAAAGCTGAGGAAAAAGTGCATGACCTCCTCTATGAATCAAAATGGGATAACTCCGACCCCAACGTCATGTCCAAAGAGTACTTCGTCAGCCGTGCTCTTGGCTTTCAGGGAACCTCTCTTGCCCCAATGTTTCCCTACGTCAGCGAAAATCTGGAGAACATGCTTATTCCCGGGTTTACGGTCTACTGGGGCTTTATTACCGACAGCTCCGTCGACTCACACTTTTTCGGCGGCATCTGGCCTGAAATTCAGGGCACGTTTTTCCTCGCCGTCGGCGCCATGCTTTTTGCTTTCCCGCTCGGAGTCATTGCTGCCGTCTATTTTACCGAGTATGCCAAACCCGGCTTTTTCAACAGCCTGCTTCGCAGCGCAAACAGCACTCTTGCCGGAGTGCCAAGCATCGTTTTCGGTATGTTCGGTCTTGCTTTTTTCATCAATACGCTGAAAGTCTCAGAATCCAAAAGCGTTCTTGCCGGTGCACTCACGCTTGCCATTATGATTCTGCCCACTATTATCCGTGCGGCCGAAGAAGCCATCCTTGCCGTACCGAAAACCTATCGCGAAGCATCCCTCAGTCTTGGTTCCACCAAATGGAACACCATTGCCACCGTCATTCTTCCGGCAGCGCTGCCCGGCATTCTCACCGGCGGAGTCATCAGCCTCGGCAGGGCGGCAGGGGAGACAGCCCCTATTATCTTTACTGCTGCAGTCAGTGTCGGGTCGGCAATAGGTCTTGCGGATGTTTTTTCTTCTCCGACACCCGCGCTCAGCTGGAACATCTATAATCTTGCCAGTGAACATGAAGCCGCCTCACAAATCCGGCATGTACAGTACGGGATGGTCCTCGCTCTGGTCAGTGTTGTGCTGTTATTGAATTTGTCCGCGATTGTCTTGCGAGCTCGTATTTCCAAAAAATTAAAAGGTTAAGGATCAATGCTCATGACAGCTGATGCCCGGGAAAGTTCGCACAGTGCGCCGGCACAGAAAGCAAAAAGGGATATTTATCTCCCGCCTGCACGAAAAACAGTGACCGGTGGGGGAACCGCACATATTTCGGCTAAAGAGTTTTCAGTCTACTACGGTGAATTTGAAGCCGTCAAAAAAGTCAGTGCCGATATTCTCTCGAAATATGTAACCGCCATTATCGGACCAAGCGGCTGCGGCAAGAGCACCTTTTTACGGGCCATCAACCGTATGAACGACCTCATTCCAAGCTGCCACACCTCCGGCACTTTGCTCTTTGACGGTGACGACATCTACGGTAAATTCACCGATGAGGTGCTGCTGCGCAAAAAGGTGGGAATGGTCTTCCAGAAACCCAACCCTTTTCCGAAATCCATTTTCGACAACATAGCTTACGGCCCCCGACTGCATGGCATGAATGACAAAAAGCAGCTGATGGAAATTGTCGAGCGAAGCCTCCGCAAGGCTGCGATATGGGACGAGGTATGCGACCGGCTTGACAAAAACGCTCTCGGTCTGAGCGGTGGCCAGCAGCAGCGGTTATGCGTAGCCCGCACGCTTGCCGTTGAGCCGGAGGTTCTTCTCCTCGATGAACCGACCTCGGCGCTTGACCCGAAAGCTACTGCAAAAATCGAAGACTTGATCCAGGAGTTGCGCGGCAGTTATACCATTATGATCGTCACGCACAACATGCAGCAGGCATCGAGGGTGTCGGATTCCACCCTGTTTTTTTACGAAGGGGTGCTGGTCGAACATGCGCCGACAGCGCAGCTCTTCACCAACCCGAAAGACCCGATCACGGAAGACTATATAACCGGAAGATTCAGCTAACGAAACCAGACTACTCCTATGTCAGAACGACCGGTCCATGAGCTTATAAGAGAACTGTCACAGATTCTTGTTCAACTCTCCGAAAAAGTGTCGCAGAATTTCTTTCTCTCTCTGAATGCTATAAAACATCAGGACGTAGAGAGTGCTCGCCAGATCAAGATTGTTGATAATGAAATTGATTTGGCTGAGGTTGACCTTGAGGAGCGCTGTCTGGCTTTCCTTGCCCTCCAGCAGCCGGTCGCCCGGGATCTCCGTACCATAGTCACCATTATGAAGATCAACGACGATCTTGAACGCATCGGCGACCTGGCCGTTCATATCATTGAACGTATGCCCGAAATCAGTCCCGAAATGCTCGAATCGTTTGAGTTCGAAACCATGGGAGTGCAAGCCGGTGTAATGGTAAAACGCTCGATTGAGGCCTTTGTCTCAAAAGACCGCAACCTTGCTGACGAAGTCTGTGCCCTTGATGAAGAGATCGATGTGATGCATCGTGCTGCTTTTAAAAAGGTGACAAAGTTGATGAAAAGCCCGGAAGCCAATGTTGACGAACTCATAGCAGCACTGAGTATCTCAAGGTATATCGAGCGAATGGCCGATCACGCTACCAGGATTGCCCGCGAAGTCATTTATCTCGTAACTGGTGAAATCGTCCGCCACAAAGGTGATTTCTATGAAAACCTTCTCGAATCTCTTAATAAGTAAACCACTGGGAGAGGTGTGCAATGACGTTAAATCCAAATTTTAGTTAACATGTATTGATCAGAGGAACCCTGAAAAATGACCAAAAAAATACAAGCACTAACCTTCAAAGATGTCATGGGCAACCATGATGGCAAAGGCGACATAGATTGTTCACATAAGGGATTAACTTCACTCGAAGGCTGCCCTGAAGTAGTGGAGGGTAATTTCAATTGTTCGGGAAACCTCCTGACAACTCTCGAAGGATCGCCTCATCAGGTTGGCGGTGATTTTTCGTGTTCAGATAACCAGCTAACCATACTCGAAGGCGCCCCTCAGAACGTTGACAATTTTGATTGTTCTCACAATCAGCTCACCTCACTCGAAGGCGCCCCTAAAGATGTTCAAGGAGATTTTGATTGCAATAACAACCTGCTGACCTCACTGACAGGCATACCTAAACGCATTAAGGGTAACGTTGATTGTT
>CAIVCU010000303.1 GCA_903904495.1 uncultured Chlorobiaceae bacterium | reverse complement strand
TCTTGTCAAACCATTTAACTTTACCTGTTGCCATACAAAACTGATGTATAGATTACAATACAAACAGAGGGTTAGTAGCGATATCGACAATCCCTTGTAACACAGTGATCTAATCTACCACTTCCCTCTTTTAGCAAATGTTACATGTCGGTGAACACTGTTCATAACTATAGCTTTAGGTCTGTCACAATAACCGCGCCATGAAAACGCCTGTCGGGGAAAACCACTCTCCCTTTTGAATTGATGACGAGATGGGGAAAGCCGGATTTTTCAAGCATCCGCAGTGCTTTTACAAAGTCTTTTTTTCCGGCAGGTTTTATAATGATATCAGCTTGAGCCTCAACTTTTTTGACATCATGCTGGTTCAGCTCCGCTTGCAAAAAAAACTCGCCTTTAATTTCAGCCTTTAATTCATCCAGTCGAAGCATAAAACCTCCCGTAGTTATAATGTGGCAATCAGTTACACTTTTGGTTGCAACCCGCTAAGCTCTCGTAATCTTCTGGAAATTCCACTTTGAGTGGCTTTACGCTCTATTATCCCCTTGAACTCATCGGTCAATTCACGGTAAATTCTGTTTCGGCTATCCTTGATTCGGCTGTAGAGCTTCAAAATATCAAGGGTCAGAATAATTCTGGTTGAACTGCAGTTCAGCTCTCCAAACAAATGCTTTCCAACAACTTCAAAGCCAAGCACCCGGGTATGAAAGTTGAGTGGTGAATGCTTTTCTCCTTCAAAGACATCGGTAATAAAGTGAGTGTAATCCCGCTCTATTACTTCCGCAGTGGCTGAGCGCATCAAACGGAGTGCTACCCTTGGGTTCTTGCGGAACTCTTCAAGGATCATGAACCTGCCGATTTCAACGTACTTCCCGGCACTTTTCAACTCTTCAACATTTACACCTGGCATAAACTTCACATCATACTCCTCAGGAATGTCAAAAGAGGGATCATAAAGGAGACGAAGCACACCTGCCGGTCGACCGTTGATTGTTGCCAAAAACCATGAAACCCCCATATTACCTGAAAGCTCATCAGGAATCTGGTTCTGCACTGTACTGATCCAGTTTTTTTCAACACAAAAGACCCTCTTGATCACTTCGAGAGCCGCAGCACGATCGCCGGCACTCTCAACCCTGCTCACGCTTACACTTGACATAGATGCTCCTTTGGATTAATGGTTGTTTCAAGTATTCTTGTGCTAATCGCAGGACAGGAATCACTGTATTGCTTACCGGAAAGTTCAGCAAGCGAAAGCATAATTTCATGGGTAACATCAGCGGCCATTCGATTAAGCTCTGAGTTGTTATTGCTCTTGCATGAGGTATCAGCAAGGAGAGTCAGATAGTGATCAGACTGATGCCTGAAATTAAGAGACTTGCCGATTCTCACTATTGTTCGTCCAAGTACAGGTATCCGTCCCTTTCTTTTCCTGCACTCAAAGTCAATGCCCACTGGAACAACAGTGGCACTTGTTTTCAAAGCTATATGACCTATACCCGGTTTTCCCTTTAGCAGATTCTCAGGATTTCTATTTCGCTTGCCCTCAGGAAAAATCCCGATGCTCTTACCTGACTGAAGTTTCTCGGAACACCGCTCTACAGTATCATCATTAGGTCTCGTCATCCGTTTTGCCTCTATCCAGCGCAAAGCAGAACGCTTATGATAGACGTAAACAGGATCGGTCATATCCATTAACGAACCGAGAACCGGGACCTTGCCATACATCCAGTCAATAACAAAACTGATCATACGGCCACCGAGATGGTAGATGATCAATACCGGCACCATCATAACCTCAATCGAATTGTTGTGGTTAAAAGCATAGATACGCGCACATTCATCCACGGCAAGATTTTCAAGGCCGTAGACTCTCGTCAACAGAAAATTGGGGAGCATGAGTACTCTGAGCAATAAAGCTCTGCCACAGGGTAAGAAGGGAAGTGGCTTGAACAACCACTTTGCATATAGTTTCATGAAATTGCTTCAGTGACCAGTGGTATCCCGACGAGAACCCTGAACTTCACAATCGTAAGAAAGCGAAATAGTGTTGGGGAATGGTTAAGGTCGTGCTACAATTCAGTAAAATCTCTTGACGTTTTTGAGCTGTTCAGGTCAGAAGGTGAAGTCGGGTAAAAACATAATCGAGGGAATCTTCATTCAGCACAATTCTTGAAAACCCGGTCGAACCAAGCTCCATTGGCTTATGATCCCGGTCATCAATAAACGCAGGTCTCCGTTTGCCATTATACCAGCAGACAAGCCTGATTGTCCCACCTTCGATTTCGAGGGCTGTTATGGCACGCTTTCCAATAGTGCATCCTGAATTGAACACGCTTGGAATAGGAAGATTATTGTAAAGGCCACTTCGAAGTCCGATAACTTTCCCTTTTAGGTAACAGGCATCTAGTTCATTTTTCAAAGCCGTAATTTTTTGCCCGATTTCCGGTCGTAGTTCATCTGCAGCGGATGAATACGTCCTGCAAAGATCCTCAATGCGGTAATTCAGATAATCCACTTTTGACAGTGACTCAAACAAAGGGCGATGAGTATGCCCAATAATGGAAACAATTTTAGCCTGATTGGAAAACTCATAAATTGATTTTTCTATAGCAAACCTTTTTCGGCTGTTATAGGCAACAGAGAAGTTCTTTATTCCGAAAGGCTTTGCAATGTAGCGGAGAAATAAAATGACTGCCCGGCTGAGCATTGAATAAGTTTCCCACAATAGCACCGATGCCTGATGCCCGTGAAAAAGCAGCAGAGTTTCATTGCCATAATGAAAGGTGATCGATTCAACCAGCGATGACCGGAGCTGGTACTCTTTCTCATCAAGCAATGCCGCGTCATGATTGCCGTAGGTTTTCCAGAAAAAGCCATTCTTTCTGAACTTCAAAAAAAGGTCATAAAAATCACTCCATTTCAAAGCGATGCTTTTCAGCGGAAACTTGAACAACTCCTCAATATCACCATTAAGGACAAGGCTGTATTTTTCGGTCAAATAATGGCGTTCAAGGATGGTTCTGAGCAGTTCAGCGTTTTGCCGAAACTCATCAAGCCTGCCGCCATTGCCCATGTGCAGGTCGCTGAGAATAAGAATTCGTGACGAAGGATCGAGATGAACAGGCTTTGCTTTTTTAAGCAAGCTCTCCAGATGAGCATGTTTTTTTTTAAGAAAACACATCGTGCTGTTACTGAAACACTTCCCCAGGGTCCGTAGTCCAAACATTAACGGTTATTTTAGTTTACCCCCACGGTACAGAAATAACGCAACCGCTTCATTTGTTCTTATGGCCTGTTTAACGGCCTCGACATTTCTGGAACACTGTAATAGCGTCTTCCACGATCGCAGATGCTTTTCTTCATGAAAGTCTGAATTCGCGATGTAGTTGAATTTTTTCAACCCCACAACATTGAAAAGATCATCCCGATTTGCAACCTCCCAGGCATCAAACATCGATGCAAACCGGTCCTGATGAGTCCAAAGATATTCAGAGGGGGCTTCACCTGAATGATTCCGTATATATGGATGGCAGGCAACTGATATTCCTCCCTGGGCTTTAATTTCAGTCAGAATATCTTCAACACCGAGATCCGGACTGATGTACTCTTTACTATCCAGCGCAAGGATGTGATATTTTGACGCATAGA
>CAIVCU010000302.1 GCA_903904495.1 uncultured Chlorobiaceae bacterium | reverse complement strand
GTGCAACAATGTCAACAATAAAGCGTGCCAGATGATTGACTGGCAACCAATCCTGAACGGATGGAGGCAAAAGGTAGAGGGAATCTCGATCAGCAGAGAGAAAGTCTGAATGCATTGCTCTTTTGTGAAGTAATTGACTGAGTGTTATGCTGTCAATATACGCTATATCTTGTTATTATAAATAGACTTGATCGCTTCTTTTCTTATCATTCCTTGCTGTTTAAGTCCGACAGACTGCTAGAACTCTTTTTTATAGATGGTAAGCCAGATGGTATGCTTACCGCCGAGGTCTTCAACTGGACTGGACACATTTTAATGACTCCCCGTACACAGATCAGCGAGGCATTAAAACGAAAAGAAGCTCGCTATACTGGAACCTACATACTGTTAGGAGAAAATCCAGATGGGCCATTAGCCTATATAGGGGAGGGCGAGGATATCAGCTATCGGATTAAGAACCATGATACTGCAAAAGATTGGTGGACAAGTGCTCTACTAATCACAACAGCCGGAAACAACCTCAATAAGGCTCATGTAAAATACCTCGAATCCCGCCTTATAGAAGAGGCTCGACGAATTGGCAAAATTCCTCTTGAAAACGGGACTATTCCTACTAGACCTTCCCTGTCAGAGGCCTCACAGGCAAATATGGAGGCATTTCTAGCTTATATCGTGATGATACTTCCCGCACTACGTATCGACTTTTTGCTGGCGAATACACGTCCTCAACAAAAAACAGTCAGACCCACTCAAGATCTTCAGGAGTATGGTGAGCCTGTTTTTGAACTGCTTACAAAAAAACACGGTATTAAAGCCACTGCAAAACTTGAAAATGGAGAGTTTGTTGTTCATCGTGATTCTATTGCTCGATTATCATGGGAAGGCACAGAGAGCCACAATTATCGAACCCTTTTTGATCAACTGGTTTCTACTGGTATGCATAACATTTCTGAGGATGGCAAACACCGTATTTTTTCTGAAAATTACGCATTTAAAAGCCCAAGTGCAGCCGGAGCTGTCCTAAATGGTAGAGCACCCAACGGACAAGAAGCGTGGAAAACTCGTGATACAGGAATAAGCTATAGGCAATGGGAAGCAGAACAATTGGAAAAAAACTTGGTGTAGGATCTGATCTTGTAAATCCCTTGATAAATCAGTGAAATCTTATAACCCATGGTCAGCATTGCTACAGATCCAAAAAGTGCTATTGACTTGATGTACAGCCCTACAAAAAAGAAATGAAGGACCGTAAATTTTGGGGTTACGATCCTTCATCTTCATTTATATGAATAGAACTTCAGCAAGGCAGCGGTATCATTTTTTCTTGTGATAACCCGCTATCAAGAATTTCCAAGTGATTTAAAAAAGATGTTATATCAACAGCACTTTAAACACTGCATTGTTCTTTCGCTGAATTTTTGGTTCTCACAGCCCTAACATGCACGGCAAAGATGACCAGTCCAGTATTCTTCCTGTCAATATGGTAACCGAATGCCCTCAAGTCGATTCTTGAATTTTTTTCCCCAATAGCCATATCCCCATCATCATAACAAAACTCCCTATAGTGCTTATACAAGTCAACAAACTGAAGGGATGAACTTGTCAGAGGATGGCTTATAGTCAGATTCCACCATAAAAAGTGCAGCTGAGTCGACTCGATTCTGAACTGCTCAACTATTTTATCGCAGGCATCACAAGGATAAAACCCATCCTGTGATAAAAGAAATTCCAGCCCTTCCCAGATCTGACCGCACAACTCTTTTTTTATGCCTTCGGAGTCGCCTTGCTGAATCAGCTTTAGACTGCTGAGACGAAGAAATACTTTCATCTTGACCTTATCGAACCTGACAATCCTGAGATGTTGCAGGATTGTTGGAAAGAAAGCTTAACAATTTTTTTATAGGTGCATTGTCACAAATCATTATTTTGTCGCAAAAGTCTTTGCCGGAAAATCTCGAATAAGGAACACCATGAGCGACTTGCCGAACTGTCCAAAATGCAACTCGGAATACACCTATGAAGTCGGAACCCTTTTGACCTGCCCTGAGTGCGCCTACGAATGGAGCAATTCTGCCGAACATGCTTCGGAAAAAGTGCGGGTATGGAAAGATGCGCATGGCAACATATTGCAGGATGGGGATACTGTAACCGTGATCAAGGATCTCAAGGTCAAGGGTGCGTCATCGGTGCTTAAGGGTGGAACGAAGGTGAGGAACATCCGGCTTATCGACGGGGATCATGATATCGATTGCAAGATCGAAGGTTTCGGATCTATGGAATTGAAGTCGGAGTTTGTCAAGAAAGCCTGAAATGA
This sequence comes from uncultured Chlorobiaceae bacterium, assembly GCA_903904495.1. GTDB lineage: Bacteria > Bacteroidota > Chlorobiia > Chlorobiales > Chlorobiaceae > Chlorobium. Next base: position 3,994 of record CAIVCU010000302.1, on the reverse strand, counting down.
GCCCTTTATTGCACACCCGACCGGGGAGCTACCCAGGAATCAAATTCCTCTGTAGTGAGATATCCTGATGCAATGGCTGCTTCACGCAGCGTAATACCTGCCTTCTGGGCACTCTGCACAATTTCAGCAACCTTATCATAGCCGATATGCGGGTTCAGTGCTGTTGCTAACATAAGCGAACGATCCAGATGCATCCTGATCCGCGTCGAATTGGGTTCGATACCCCGGACGCTTTTATCCGCAAATGACAGGCACGCATCCCCCAGTAATTCTGAGGACTGAAGAAAATTGGCTATCATCACCGGACCAAAAACATTCAGTTCAAGATGACCTTGCATACCTGAAACCGATATCGCCACATCATTGCCAAGCACCTGAGCACAAACCATTGAAAGCGCTTCCGCCTGTGTAGGATTGACCTTGCCGGGTATAATCGAGGACCCTGGTTCATTTATGGGTAACAAAATCTCACCGATTCCACAGCGAGGACCGGAAGCGAGAAGACGAATATCATTGGCTATTTTCATCAGACTTACTGCCAGCTGTTTCAGAGCACCATGCGATTCCACCAGAGCATCATGCGCAGCAAGTGATTCAAACTTGTTTTCCGCACTTACAAACGGTTGTCCGGTCATTGATGCAATGGATGCTGCAACCTTTCCTGCAAAACCTTCCGGTGCGTTGAGTCCGGTGCCGACAGCCGTTCCACCCAATGCAAGTTCACAAAGATGCGGCAATGTGTGATTGAGAGCCGCAATCGCATGATCAAGCTGTGATACATAACCTGAAAACTCCTAGCCAAGCGTAAGCGGTGTTGCATCCATAAGGTGGGTACGCCCAAGTTTCAGAACATCCTGGAATGCAACAGAACGCGCGGCAAACTGATTCCAAAATGTTCGATACCGGGAATGCTCTTCCGTTCCAGCATCATGTATGCTGCAATATTCATAGCCGAGGAAAACGCATCATTTGAAGATTGCGATCTATTGACGTCATCATTGGGGTGAAGCAGCCGATCTCCTTCCCCTAAATGCATTCCAGAGAGAACATGCGCACGATTGGCAATGACCTCGTTGATATTCATGTTGGTCTGGGTGCCTGATCCTGTCTGCCATATCACTAGAGGAAAATGCTCATAAAGCCCTCCACCAATGATCTCATCGCATACATCTGCAATCAGTTTCATCTTGTCATGACTCAAGACTCCAAGTTCACAATTAATAATAGCTGCAGCTTTTTTCACATAACCAAATGCCTCGATAACGCTTTGCGGCATCGAATGTGAAGCTCCAATCTTGAAGTTCTCTATTGAGCGCTGGGTCTGGGCTCCCCAATAACGATCAGCAGGAACTCTTACTTCCCCAAGAGTATCTTTTTCGAGTCTATACTTCATGATTCTGAACTCAAATTAAAATGAGAACGAAGTAATAGAGAATTGTGCTTTTTCTCCGGAATATGCCTGGCGAGCCAATTTTCTATGCACAGTGTTTAATGCAACCTCAAAAATACCGTTATTCCTGCTTTCAAAAAAAATGAAGGTGATGACCAATACAAGACATCAATAGCAAGGCTGAAGCGAATTAACTGTCCGTACAATTACTGTGGTAATAACCTCTACAGCCGGCTTGAGCGGGAGAGATGCACTAACTGAAAAAATTGGTCTCATTTCGCTCCGAATTGAATGACCAACCCTCCAATAATGATGATCACCAGCCCTGCCCAGGTTGCTGTTGAAACAGCCTCTTTGAAGACTATTTGTCCAAACAGAACACTTATCAGCGCAAAACAAGCCACATAAGCCCCTAACAGTCGGGAAAAATCCCATTTAACAATATTGACAACAAGACCAAATAATTATTCATGTGACGCTCCTTCTTGCTGCATGTTATACCTGTGGTCTCCAGCAATAAAAATACGAAAAGCCCCGACTCGCGAAGGGGCTTTTCTACTCAATACCAGGTTTCGGAAACGGAGAGCTTACTTGGATGCACTCTCTCTTGCTTCAACTCTGACGTGACGTGCTCTTCTGTGTGCTCTTCTATGCTCTTTTCTTTCTCTCTTTGCTCTTTTGATTGCTCTTTTATTTTCCTTTCTGTCAGCTTTTTCCTCGGCTTTGATTTCAGATTTAATCTCGGCTCTTTTTTCTGCCCTTGCCTCAATCTTTGCTTCTGCAGGTTTGTCAGCGGCGAAAGAAACACCACCAAAAATTCCGGTCATAGCAAGTGAAACAATCATCCCTGCGATCAGGTTCTTTTTCATGAATATCTAAGTTTGAGTTTTTAAGTTGATTGGAACCAGAATCATTCTGCTTCCTACCAACTACTACGCAAAACCATTGAACTTTCTTTCAATAAATCTTTCGGCTCTGTAACTATTTTATTTACAAAGAGTAAACAGGGCGTGAAGAGAAAACAGATATTCCCCGCTGCGTATCGGGATGACAGGTGTTATTGTAGAGCGAGTAAAACAAATTGCGCATCAGTCAAGATCGAAAAGCAGAATTTCTGCGGCCTCTTCTCCTCTGATGCTGAGAAGCTGTTCATCACTCACCGCGGCTCCATCTCCCTCTTCGAGTAAAAAGTCATTAAACAATACCTTGCCTCGAACAACCTGCAGCCATACCCGGCGTTCTGCAGCGACGTTGTAAAAAATCTCCTGATCAGCATCAAGCAAAGCTGCGTAAAGATTGACATCTCTATGAATAGTTACCGATCTGTCTCGACCATCGCGGGAAGCAATCAGACGGAGACGTCCTCTTTTCTCTTCATCAGGAAAAAAGGTCTGCTCATAGCCGGGAGTCAATCCATTATCTTCAGGAATAATCCAAATTTGCAAAAAGCGCACCAATTCAGAAGTGGATTGATTGTATTCGCTATGTGTTATTCCGGTACCGGCAGTCATCCGCTGTACATCACCCGGCCGGATAACCGAGCCGTTGCCCATGCTGTCTTTGTGTTCAAGAGCACCATCGATGACATAGGATATGATTTCCATGTCGCGATGGGGGTGCTTAGCAAATCCCTGGCCAGGCTGAACCCGATCTTCATTGATGACCCTCAGTGCACCAAGCCCCATATGCCTGTCATCATAATAATCAGCAAAGGAAAAGGTGTGGTATGTATTGAGCCAGCCATGGTCGACGTGTCCACGCTCAGAAGATTTTCGTATGCTTATCATATTGGTACTCCGTCTCTCTTCTTCAATCAATTACTGGCTTTATGCAGCGGGAACAATGACAATTGTTCCCGCTGCATATTCGGCCGCTAAATTATTTTTTTCTGTGCCGTTGACGACTATTTTTTGAGCAATTCAATTTCAAGTGAGATATTTACCTCGTCACCAACCATAACTCCTCCACTTTCAATAGCTTTATTCCAAACCAGTCCATAGTCCTTGCGGTTGATTGTGGTTGTGGCTGAAGCTCCCCTTTTGATGTTACCCCATGGATCCTTGAAAGACTTGTTCAACCCCTGAACATCGAGTACTACATCTTTAGTAACTCCATGAAGAGTTAACTGACCATAAATCTTGAGCTTGTCAAGACCTTCTTTTTTAACTTTTCTGGAGACGAAGGTCATTGCTGGATATTTAGCCACATCAAAAAAGTCGGGACTTTTAAGATGTTCATCACGTTTGGCAACTCCGGTATTGATCGAGGCTGTTTCGATAACCGCATCAACCTTAGTTTTTGCAAGATCGTTGTCATCGATATCCACATTGCCGCTGAATCTGGTAAAGTCACCCTTGACGTTTGACACCATCATGTGCCGCACCTTGAAGCCAACGTTGGAATGGTCATTATCAATGATCCACGGTGAAGCAGAAACTAATGACGGTATTGCAAGAATAGCTGCTGTTGCAATTATTTTTAACATGTTATTCATAGGTGTGATTCTCCTTTTTTTGGGTTGAGATAGTGTCATTTTATGTAAAACAAATTTCTTAAAATGTCAGTTCACCGGATTTGCATTTTCATGTAAACCAAGCATTCGGC
>CAIVCU010000301.1 GCA_903904495.1 uncultured Chlorobiaceae bacterium | reverse complement strand
CGGCATGTTTGTTTAACGGCAAATTTACCCCAGCTATCCTCATATGCTCTTTAAAGTTCTATTGTTTTTTCTGAAGATCAACCCTGGCGCTGCTTATGGCTTGGATTTACTTTGCAAATCACAAATCTTTTGCCTTTACGCTTCACAATCCGGCAGTGCTCACAACGTTTTTTAATAGAAGAATATATTTTCATAATAAACCCCACATGCAATAATTAATCCAACTAAATCCGAAATCTGAAAAGGCTTGTAATGTAATAAATATGATCAATAAACCAAAACCATGAAGAGTTATTTCATCACTTATTTATACCGGTATGTAATCCTTCCTTTTGAGATATCATAGGGTGATATCTGGACTTTTACCTTGTCGCCGGGTAAAATCCTGATATAGTGCATCCTGATTTTACCGGAAACATGCGCAAGCACCTCAAGGCTGTTTTCGAGTTTTACCTTGAACTGCGCATTTGGAAGTGCTTCCAGAATAACGCCTTCAATCTCAATTGATTCTTCTTTAGCCAAATTATTTGCTCCTTTATTCGATAATGCTGCAAGCGTTTCAAAAGTGTTTATCACTCAAGAAAAGTACGGGTCAGTACTTCAGCCTTCCCTGATCTTACAACTATCGTATGTTCAAAATGTGCTGATGGCTTTCCATCCTCAGTTACAGCAACCCATCCACCTCGTTTGCTGACTGCCCTGCGAGATCTTCCGAGAGCGATCATTGGCTCAATGGCAAGGGTCATGCCTGAAACCAGCTTTACACCTGTATGTTTCCTGCCATAATTCGGTACAGCCGGGTCCTCGTGCAATTCACTGCCTATACCATGGCCAACCATGTTTTCAATAACACTGAACCTGAATGAACGGGCATAATCTTCAATGGCGGAAGAGATGTCGTGCAGGCGGTTTCCTTCAACAGCCATTGCAATACCCCTCTCAAGGCATTCATTGGTAACGTCTACCAACTGCTGCACCTTTTCATCAATAACCCCAAGAACAAACGTCCTTGCCGCATCTCCATGATAACCACCCTTGTAGACACCACAGTCGACGGATACTATATCTCCTTCCTTTATAACTCTCTTGACACTCGGCACTCCATGAACAACCTCTTCATTAATTGAAACGCAGAGGGTTGCTGGATATGGCGTCACATCTGGATCACTTTTCGGAACATAGTTCAGAAAACTTGGCACCGCATGATTGTCCTTGATAAACTCTTCGGCCATTGTGTCGAGCTGCTTGGTCGTCATGCCAGGCTTTATTTCCTTTTGAAGCAGATCAAGCGCACGAGCCACAAGGGCTCCTGACTCTCTCATCAACTCAATTTCCCGTTCACTTTTTATAGTAATCATTTCGGTTTATTACCTGGACTGTCTGCCATGCGTCTTTCCAGACTTCATGAAACCATCATAGTGACGCATCATCAAGTGACTTTCCACCTGCTGCAGCGTATCAAGACCAACACCAACGATGATCAGCAGACTTGTCCCACCGAAAAACTGTGCAAAACCCTGTGTAACATTGACAAACTTTGTCAGAAATGTCGGGAGGATGGCTATGATCGCAAGTGATATGGCACCAGGAAGAGTAATGCGCGTCAGAATGTTGTCAATAAAGTCAGCTGTGCTTTTACCAGGTCTGACACCGGGGATGAAACCTCCCTGACGTCGCATGGTATCGGCAACTTCTTTAGGATTAAACGCTATCGCTGTATAAAAATAGGTAAAGAAAACAATCATGGTTCCGAACATCAGGGCGTACCACCATGAGTCATAGGAGAGAACGGCTGCAATACCCTGCATGACCTCATTTTCCGGGAAAAAAGAGAGAAAGGTTCCAGGGAGAAACATGATGGACTGTGCAAAAATGATAGGCATTACACCCGCGGTATTAATCCTCATCGGGATGTACTGCGTGCTTCCGCCATAAACTTTGCGCCCGACCACACGTTTTGCATGCTGTACAGGAATGCGGCGGGTTCCGACTGTAAGAACTACAACAAAAGCTACAATGGCAGCCATGACTGCAAGAATGATAATCTCTATAATCCAGTTCTTGCTTCCAAGAGAGACTGAACGGAATTCAGCGACAAGCGCCTGAGGAAACCTTGCAAGGATGCCGATCATAATTATGAGCGATATACCGTTTCCAATACCGCGCTCTGTGATCTTCTCTCCAAGCCACATGACAAAAACGGTTGCAGCTGTCAAAAGAATAACAACCGTAATTGAAAAGAATATACCGGGATCTGGAACAACAACTTTGCCGAACGATGCAGGGCTGGACAGACTTACACTGACACCCCATGCCTGTAGAGCGGCTATCACAACTGTTCCGTAGCGTGTCATCTGACTGATTTTCTGTCGACCATCTTCACCCTCTTTCTGCAGCTTCTGGAAATACGGGGTAACCGCTCCAAGCAACTGGATAATGATAGAGGCTGAGATATAGGGCATAATGCCAAGAGAGAATATCGAGGCTCTGGCAAAAGCTCCACCGACAAAAAGATCAAATAGTCCGAAGAGATCGTTGGAGTGGGACTGTGATGCGCCTGACACTGCAGCCGCATCGACACCCGGGATGGTAATGTGGGAACCAAGTCTGTAGACAAATAACAGAAGAAGCGTATAAAGGATCCGCTGGCGGAGTTCAGGGATTTTATTAATGTTCCTTATACTTTCATTAAGCTTCATAGCGTCCTTTTAACGGATTCAGGGCTTAGGTGATTTTTTAACTCTTTTCACCAAAGGTGCCTTTGGTTTCAAAAGAGCCTCTTCAAACGACAGATCCCTGATTTTCGAAGCTTCTTCAAGAGTACGGAATGCCTTGATAATTTTGCCGCCAGCTGCGATAATTTTTTCTTCGGCACTCTTGCTGAATGCATGAGCTGTTATGGTAACAGCGCTGGAAAGTTCGCCATTGCCAAGAATCTTGAAATAATCGGCATTACTGGCATGAAGGAGCGCCTTGAGATCGAGAACTGAAATCTCATTATCGACAAGTCCTTCCTGTATCCACATATCAAGCTGTGAAAGATTGACTGTATTGACAGGGTTGCTGTCAAGAGGAGTAAAACCAAATTTCGGCAGCCTCCGGTAAACCGGAATCTGTCCGCCTTCAATTTTAGGTCTCTTGTAGCCGCTGCGTGCCTGCTGTCCTTTGTTGCCCTTGCCGGCTGTCGTTCCATTGCCGGAACCCTGACCGCGGCCAACCCGCTTTTTATT
>CAIVCU010000300.1 GCA_903904495.1 uncultured Chlorobiaceae bacterium | reverse complement strand
CTGGATATCCGATGATGAACTTTTTTGCGAAGCCGGTGCCGACAACACCCTGATTGCTGAAGAGTTGCTAGAGAGCCGCAGGGGTGGAGGAGAATGGCTTTACCGCCTTCCCGGTCAGATAGGATCAACGGTCAGAATGAATGCGAGATGCTTCGGCGGTGAAATCTCTGCCGTTACAGCAGGGATCCAGACAGTTTCCCTTGAGGGACGGTTGAGGTGGAAGACTCCCGATGAGGTTTTTCATGGTTACAAGCACACATCATTGATGGATAATCCTGAAATCGTTGTTGCTGTGCTTCTTCGTTTCCCTCAAAAACGCCCGATGGAGGATATCAAATCTCAGATGGAGGGATATGAGGAGGAACGCACAAAAAAGCATCATTTCGATTTTCCGAGTTGTGGTTCAACTTTCAAGAACAACTATGCAGCCGGACGCTCAAGCGGCTCTATTTTTGAGGAGCTGGGCTTCAAAGGGAGAGAGGAAGGGGGAGCCATTGTCAGTCGGCACCATGCCAATTTTATTTTCAACAGGGGAGGGGCTACCGCAACAGATGTCCTCAGACTTGCTGCAATGATGAAAACCGCAGCTTTTGAACAGACTGGTTTTCAACTTGATCTTGAAGTTCAGTGTGTCGGTTTGTTTGAGGGAAAGCTTCTTGCATCATGCGGAGTGTCGAATGTTGCCGATGATCATGACTCTTCAAAAGGGTGGGCCGGACTTCTATGGTCACCGAAGGAGGTAAGCCGCAATATGGTCACTAGAGAAACGCTCTTTCCCCAGACTCTTCTTCAGGGACTTCTTGTTGGTTATAGAGGAGCTGACAGGGAAATTCCCGCCGGAGGCTTTGTTGCGGTTGAACAACTGATTTCCATTCGGGAGGCCATAAGCGCCCCGGAAGCTTCTTTTCTTCGCTGGACAACCCGGTACAGTAATTCTGCTCTTTTTTCAGTGAAGCCGCCCGCTGACCTGTCTGGAGGCGCATTTACTGATGAGCTTTGGCAATATGGCGTTTCTGAATTTTTTGTCGCCCAAACTGATACCGAAGGAAGGTATCTCGAGTTTGAAATGACACCGGAGGGTGACTGGGTAGCACTGCGTTTCGTTGCACCACGAAAAAGAGCTCGAGGGTATGCTATTCTTTCAGAGGAACCATGGGTGGAGCATATCCGCATGTTGAAGGATGAAGGATTCTTCGGAATGGAGTTTTCCTTTAAACTGCTGCAGCCCTTCCTGAACGGACAGAGTATTGCGTTGCAATGCTGCGTCTCTTCAGGAAGGGGAGAGTATGGCTTGCTGCCCTGGTGGGAGGTGTCCGAGTCCCCGGCCGATTTTCATCAGCCGGACCGGTTCTATAAAATCACTCTGTTATAAATCGGCTGACGGCATCCGGGAAACCTCAGCTGCAGTAAAGACTGGCCCCTCTTTGCACACATATACCGAGCCGACATTGCAGCGTCCGCATTTGCCAAGACCGCATTTCATTCGGTTTTCAAGTGTTGTATAGACGTTGGATTCATCGAATCCAAGTTTTTTGAGCGAAATCAAAGTAAATTTGATCATGATTGGCGGTCCGCAAATTACGGCGATGCAGTTATCCGGAGAGGGGGCAGCCTCCTCAAGTACGGTAGGTACAAAGCCAACTTTGTTTTTCCAGTCTGGTGACTCTCCGCCCGGATCAACGGTCAGTACAAGATCGACATCGCTTCGCTCCTGCCACTCCTCAAGTTCATGCTTGTAAACCAGATCAGCGACACTACGTGCTCCGTAAACTATGGTGACCTTTCCGAATTTTTCGCGCTGGTCAAGGCAGGACCATATAACGCTCCGCGTCGGTGGCAGGGCTATCCCTCCTGAAACGAAAAGAAGGTTTTTACCATGGAACTCCTCAATGGGAAAGCGGTTCCCGTATGGCCCTCTGAAGGTGATGAGGTCGCCGATATCAGCATTTGCCAACGCCGAGGTTACCCTGCCCGATTGGCGGAAGGTACATTCGATGTAATCCTTTCGGGTTTCAGGGCTCGCGACACAGAAGGTGCTCTCTCCCTCGCCGTAAACTCCGTAAAGACCGAACATGCCAGTACGGTATGTCTCCTTGAAAAACTCATGGTCAGCAGGATCCTGAAATTCAAGTTTCATGGTTCTTACACCTGGGGCTTCGTCGTGGCGGGCCACAATCTTCATGATGGCCGGCTTGTAGATGTTCTGTTGTGTGTTGTGGATATGTTCTGTCACAGCGATAATGTTGATATCTCTTGTAAGGTCTCGGTAATTCCCATGTCAACAGGGCACTGGCGTGAGCACCGGCCGCATCCGCTGCAGCTGTTCACACTGAATTTGCCTGGAAAATAATTGAATTTGTGCATGATTCTCTGACGCCATCGTGCGGATTGTGTCGACCGGGGGTTATGGCCTGAAGTGTGCATTGTAAAGAGTGCAAATGAACAGCTGTCCCAGTTTTTGCGTCTTATGCCGGTGTAGGTATCACCTTCATCCTGGATGTCAAAGCAATGACAGGTTGGGCAGAGGTAAGTACACGAAGCGCAACCGATACAGCGCATCGAAATCTCTTTCCAGAATCTGCTCTCAAAATTTTCAGGATTCTGCAGCCAGGTGACACAGGCATCAAGATCAAATTTTTTCTCAACGACAGCCAAAGGAGCCAGCGTGTCGGCGCCCTCCTGCAGGATATCAGCAATAGCGCTGAAAGCTTCACGTCCTCGATCAGTCAGTTCCTCAACCTGCCACCCCTTATTGCCGGCAAGTGGTCGAAGCAGGATATCGGAGCCTTTTGTGGTGTCGGGCGCCATTTTAAGGGATGTGCACATACAGAAATCATCAGCTTTTGTGCATGCAATGGTTATAATTACCGATTCATTGCGTCTCTGAAACCAGTATTCATCCTTATAGTCCCATCCAAAAAGCGGATCGTCGATCGACATCCCTGAAGCATCACAGGGGCGGGCGCCGAAGATAATTCTTGGTCCTGCAGGTGGAAGGCATTCATTCGTGTCGATGGACTCTTTTTTTATCGTATAACGCAACATCGGTTCACTCTGCGGGAAAAAAAGATCCTTGATCGAGCGGTCTGGCAGAACAAGTCCAAAATCTAATTCGGCAGCATGTTCAACAGCGGCATACGTTGATATATTAGCTCTTTGTACAGGTCCGATAATGGTAAAACCGCCTGATTTCCATCGTTCGACACAATTGTCAAGTTTATCACTGAAGAGGATTTTTGTCATACGAATTTGTTACTTAGAGAATGAATGTCTCGGAATCGTCTTTTTTAAAGCTGGCAAGCACCGGTTCCTGGGTTTTGCTCATGCCGGAAAAGTGATCAAAAGCCCCAAGGACCTCTTCAGCCATCCGGTGGTTGATGAGACGAAGCGGAATATTGACCGGACATGCCCGATCACAGTTGCCGCATTCGACACAACGTCCGGAAAGGTGAAATGCCCGAACGATATTCCATTCAAAATTTCCGAGTGTATGAGAAGAGGTATTGACCCATTGCGGCTGATTGCTGTCGACAATGCATCGGCGACAGTAACACATGGGACAAGCCTGACGGCAGGCATAGCATTTGATGCACTTGGCAAATTCCTCCTGCCAGAATGAGAAGCGCTCCTGTGGGCTCATTTTTTCGATTTTCTCAAACAGCTCTTCTTCAGCTGCTTCGGGAGCGGCCTCTTTGATCGAACCAATGACATCCGCAAACTCTTCGACATGGATGCCTTTCAATGCCTGCACCTCATTTCCGTTGACATCGAATCCAAAAATAACAATCTGATCCGCATCAAGCTGCGATTCGGCAGCCAGAATATTGATAGCGCGTATTCCTTCAGGACGGAGAAAGACTGCGACACGCTTTTCATCGCTCAGGAGACCTTCACTGACAAGATATCCGGAAAGGTTGGTTATGCAGACATCATCAAGCACAAGCCGCTCAACCTCATCCGGTGAACTGATAAAGAGAGGACGACGACGATTGGCAGTAGTGCCTTTACCATAGCCGATAACCATTTTGACGGCACCGCCTGAAAGAAGTTCCTTTGCCCTCGTTCTGTATTGTTCTTCGATACTCATTCCATATTTTTTTATAGTGACGCTGGTGCCTGCGTTTGCTCGATCAACTGACTGTACTGTTCAAAAGGACCCAGTGTGCGGATATCTTCAGTGACGCTGTTTATGAATTCAGCAAACTTTACTCCTTCAGCGGCACTGATCCAGGAGTACTTAACCCGTTCCGGTGGAATACCTATAAAGTCAAGCAGGGCACGGAAAACCATCCATCTGCGGCGTGCGTGATAGTTTCCGTGGGTAAAATGGCAGTCTCCGGGGTGGCATCCGCTTATCAGAACACCATCAGCGCCTTTCTGGAGAGCTTTAAGGATAAACATCGGGCTGATTCTCCCTGTGCATGGAAGGCGGATAATTCGCACATTAGGAGCATACTTCAACCGGCTTGTGCCTGCAAGGTCAGCGCCGGCATAGGTACAGTAGGTACAGACAAACGCTATGATTTTCGGCTCAAAAGTTTCACTCATCGGCTAACTCCGGTAGCAAAGTTCTGTTGTTCAGCAAAAAGTAGAGCTCTTTTCAGAGACCCATCACTTCTGCAAAGATCTGTTTTTCAGTAAAGCCTGCCAGGTCGAGACTATTTGAGCGGCAGAAGGTCACGCAGGTACCGCAACCCTGACATAGGCCCGGATTGACGGATGCAACCCGTTTGATGACCCGTCCGGAACGGTCGACAATATCTTTCTGCTCAATAGCATTATAGGGACAGGCAAGTACGCAACCCCAGCATCCGGCACAGGTTGCTTCGTTATTCGTGGCAACAACAGGTTCCCTCTCAAGCATATCCTTGCTGAAAAGAGCAAGAACCTTGCTTGCCGTCGCCGATGCCTGTGCGACTGAATCGGGAATATCTTTGGGCGACTGGCAGGCTCCAGCAAGGAAAACTCCTGCAGTTGATGATTCAACAGGGCGGAGCTTAAGATGAGCCTCGTTGTAGAATCCATATTCGTCATAACCGATACCGATTGTTTTTGCAAACTCTTTCGCATCCGGCTGTGCAATAATTGCGGTTGCAAGTACCACCATATCAGCGGCTATTTCAACAGGTCTTCCCAGCAGGGTATCCACACCTCTGACCATTAACTTACCGTTTTCCTGCCACACCTTGCTTACCCTTCCGCGTACATATGCGGCTTCATCTTCCTCAATTGCTCTCCGGCTGAACTCGTCGTATCCTTTGCCTGCCGCACGGATATCCATATAAAAAATATGGGTTTTTCCGCTATGAACCTTATGGGCATAAAGCATGGCGTGCTTCGCGGTGTACATGCAGCAAATCTTGGAACAATAGCGCACCCCTTTTGACGGGTCACGGGATCCTGCGCATTGGATAAAGACCACTGTCTGAGGTTCGGCCCCATCCGAAGGACGCTGGATTTTACCTGCTGTCGGGCCACTTGCTGAAGCAAGACGTTCGAATTGAAGACCGTTAATAACATCAGGATATTTTCCGTAGCCATACTCACCGTACATGGTGTTATTCTGAACCTGGAATCCAGTGGCAACAACAATGGCACCTATTTCAAGGTCTACAAAGGTGTCCGGCATGTCAAAGTTGATAGCATCGCACTGGCAGGTTTTAGCACAGATTTTGCATTTTCCGTTTTTGAAATAGATGCAGTTCTCTTTGTCGATAACAGGAATATTCGGCACAGACTGGGCAAACGGTGTGTAGATTGCTGTACGTTTTCCGAGGCCGCAATCGAACTCACTTGAGATTTTTTTTGCTGGGCACTTCGTTATACAGTCGCCACAGCCGGTACATTTATTAACATCAACGTAGCGTGACTTCATACGAACCCTGACCGAAAAGTTCCCGATATAACCATCGACACTCTCTATTTCAGCATAGGTAAGCAGTCTTATTTTTGGATGTTGCGCTGCTTCAACCATTCTTGGAGTCATGATGCACTGAGAGCAATCGAGCGTAGGGAAAGTCTCTGATAATTGAGCCATGTGACCGCCAAGAGATTGCTCACGCTCAACCAGCACTACCTCCTGACCGGCATTGGCAATGTCGAGTGCCGCCTGGATGCCTGCAATTCCTCCTCCAATCACGAGTGCACGACGGGTAACAGGCACTTCAATAGGCTGCAGTTTATTGTTGCGTTTAACTTTCTCAACCATCGACCGGGTGATGTCCATGGCTTTTTCAGTCGCCTTGTCATTATCGGTATGCACCCATGAACACTGTTCGCGAATGTTCGCTATTTCACATAAATAGGGGTTCAATCCGGCTTCGGCACATGCTTTGCGGAATGTAGCTTCATGCATTCTCGGCGAGCAGGCAGCAACAACGACACCGGTAAGATTATTTTCGCGGATCGCTCTTTTAACGCTCTCCTGGCCCGGATCGGAACAAAAGTATTTGTACTCCACCGAAACCGCCACACCCGGGTGTTCACCCATGGCAGCAGCCAGTTTGGTGCAGTCAACCTTTGCACCGACATTTTCACCGCAATGACATATGAATACCCCTATTTTCGCCATAACTCAATCATTTAGTATGAAACCGTCATAGGACGGGACCCCAATAAAATGGTGCTTAATGAAAACGGCACCTCGCTTCATCATGTTCAATTATGCACGAATATGACCCGAACCCATTGTTATTGTTGTGGCTCAAGGAGCTGATTGACTCAGTCTTTTCAGGAAAATCAATGGATGAAATTATTGAATCCCACTGAGAGAAAAGAGCACCGAAATGTACAACATTATAACCTTTGTTTTTCAGCGCGTTCATGGATAAAACGTCAAGAAACCGCTGACAGTAATGGCCCCGAGTGCAATGATGGTTCCGGTGATCTTTACAATCATCGAAGACCAACAGTATAATCGTTATTGGTTAAAGTTTCGAAACCAGATCGAGTGCAGGAACAAAATGCTTACCTACAGCAACTTCAGACGGATCAGCCCCGCAGGCAATGGCCACAAGTTCTGAAATATAGTAAACAGGCATTGGTTTAATATCTCCGAACCGTTTTCTCATGCTATCCTGACGCATGTCAAGATTGGAATGGCACAGAGGACAGGCTACGACAAATGCATCGGCACCATTTGCAGCAGCATTTTTTGCAATTTTATGTGTGAGCTCTTCTACAAGTGGTTGCTGGGCCAACGTGAGACCTGCTCCGCAGCACTCTATTTTGAATGCCCAATCCACAGGTGTGGCTCCCAGAGCACTCATCACAGCCTCCATCTTGAGAGGGTTTTCAATATCGTCAAACCCCATTGCCTCCATAGGGCGTACCAGAAGACAGCCGTAATAGCAGGCAAGATTAAGCCCGGTGAGCGGCTTTGTTACCCTTTTTTTGATCTCCTCCGGTTCCATCGCCTCAAGAAGCTGGGTGACACCGATAAATTCTGCAACGCAGGTAGGCTCTATTCCGGTAATGGAACGAACTTCCTCACGAAGTTCAGGCGAATCCAACAGGGCTTGCCGGGTGGTTACCTGACGGTTCTGGCATGCCGCGCAAGGGGCAAGGACACAAGTCAGTCCCTGAGCGTCAGCAAGCGCCTGGTTTCTAGCAGGAAGCAGCAGCGCAAGCTTGTGATTGGTGGCATGGGCGGATGTTGCCCCACAGCAGTTCCAGTCTTCGATTTCCTGCAGCTTCACACCGAGGAGGGCACACATTTTTTTTACTGATATGTCAAATTCCTTTGCTGTTCCGCTGAGTGAGCATCCCGGATAGTAGCCGATGGTCATCCCCGGCTTGATCGATAGGGGAGTGTTAGGTTTAAACACTTTCTTTATCGGGCGTCGTTTTGGTACTGAGGGATGAAATGGCTTTTCGGAAGCTTCAAATATTTTGGCGATCTGATCCTTTGCTTTTACCCCGCCTTTACCGGTTAGGGTATGCAGTGGATTGATCTTTCCCTCCTTAAACATCCTGACGCCGGATGCGGCATCCTGAAGAAAGGATCTTGTGCGGAGCTTGTAACTGTTGACCAGTGAGAGTTCCTCCAGACGACCGTGTTTGCGGATGTTGTTGAGGAACGAGAGATGAAAGGCATTGACAAGCTTTTTTGCTTTGTCTTCTGAAATAATGTTCTTTTCAATCGCCAGAGCTCTAAGCGAGTCCATAGTGGCTGCAATCTCCATATTCTGGGGACATCGCGAGGTGCAGGTCTGGCAGCCCAGGCAGTACCAGAGTGCATCACTTTTCAGCGCTTCTTCCATATAGCCGGCCTGAATAAGACGCATGATCCGTGCTGGCGGATTATCCATGAATGTTCCCGCCGGACAGCCAGCTGTACATTTACCACACTGGTAGCAGCAGTTGTAGTCATTGCCTGTGGATTCCTCAAGCTGATGCTTAAGGGCATCCGAAACTGTCATCTTGATATTTGACACGCGGTATATATTGCTTTACGTGGAGCAGGAAGCGAAATGACACAAACAAAGCATGTTAAGGAAAAATACATTAATGTCAAATTCGCTGGCATCAATATTTTAATCCTTTTGATAAAATAAGCCATCACGATGATCTCATGATCTGACGCTACGGCTTATAAGCAGAAAAACTCCTGATATGCAGCTTTATGAAGTGGAAAACACCAATAATAACAAATGCGTTCAATGGACGAGGAATAATTTTTTTTTCGAGAGCTGATTCGTCAATAAATTTTTTTCTTGAAGTAATTTATTGATGGAGTTCTGCTGAAAATAAAATCACAAAATCGGACAAATTACACACTCGATCATGGAAAAAGAATAAAAATTATGGACTTTTGGCTGGTTAATGAACTGGTTTGAAAACGGAAGAAGTATTTTATAAGTATATATAATGTATTGTGAACAATTCTTTTTTAATGTCGGGACAGGGTTAAATGGGCGATCGCTTGCCTCGCCCTGATTGAAGGTGCAGAGCAGAGGCTCGATCCATAAACATGATCTACCTTATGAAGTGCGTATAAATCTTGTTGACTTTTGCCGGTCCCGGAAGTGATGTTTTTGTTGCTTCACGCATTTTGAGCAGCCATGCCATATTTTGTCCAAGAACATCCATAATCTGGACTCCCTCGCCATCCTGCAGCACTTCGCCCGGAGTCCTGCCATGAGTGATGTTCCAGTAATTTGAGGTAGCAAGTATCATTTCTGAATAGGTTAGATAATGGTTGAGGCTGTCGAACGTGATAGAACCCCCTGTGCGGCGAACAGCAACAACTGCTGCGGCAACTTTCTGGCGGAACAACCCTCCATTGGCTCCTGCAACATAAAACGCCCTGTCGAGAAAACATTTCATCGTACCTGCAATGCCCGCATAATAAACCGGCGAACCAAGAATGATGCCGTCAGCGGCTTTTATCTGCTGAATCCATTCATTGACCGGATCAGATGTTATGCTGCATTTTTCATCTCTGTTTTTCGCGCATGTTCCGCAGGCCATGCATCCTCTTACAGCTTTGTTTCCTACATGTATTACCTCAAACTCAATACCGTTTTCCTGCAGTTGCCTGCCGACTCCTGTCAGCGCATGCCAGGTATTTCCATCCTGTCTGGGACTTCCGTTGATAGCTATAACCTTCATTTATTTATTGATTTTAAAGCCATTAACAATTAAAATTCAGCAAAAGCCGGATCGGGCCATTGCCGTTATTGCGTATGTAATGATTGCGATTATAATATTTTAGAGTATATGACTTTTTTCAAACTATTGAAACCCGAAGTTGAACCGATCTATCTGTCGAGCAGCATTGCACCCGCATGATCAATGGTCAGATTGTTTTGGCTTCATATATGGTTTATACTGCTAAAATCTTCAGATCAGGTGGGATACTCTAATTCGATGTAACAAGTTGATCAACAGGAGAATGTATTCATGCCATCCATTCACAGGGAATCACACAGAGCAGATCGTATCGGCTGGCTTCGCGCTGCGGTACTTGGGGCAAATGATGGAACCATATCGGTAGCAAGTCTTGTTATCGGCGTAGCTGCTGCCGGAGTTCCACAGGGAAGTATTCTGTTAACAGGGGTGGCTGGACTGGTAGCTGGCGCCATGTCTATGGCAGCAGGGGAGTATGTGTCTGTTCAGTCGCAAGCCGACACCGAAGCGGCGGACATCGAGCGAGAAAAGCGGGAACTCGAAACTGACCCGGAGCATGAATTGGAGGAGCTGACCTCAATATATGTCAGCAGGGGACTTGATGAGCCGATGGCAAGGCTTGTGGCAGTAAGCCTGATGTCGAAAGATGCTCTTGCTGCACATGTCCGTGATGAACTTGGTATTACGGAGACTTTGCGGGCACGGCCAATTCAGGCCGCACTTGCTTCCGCAATCTCTTTTATTGCAGGTGCAATTATTCCGATTGCAACAGTTTTGCTGGCTCCTTCAGCGAGAATTGTCGAAGTATCATCTGCAACGGCTCTTGTCACTTTAGTTATTCTGGGGGGGACAGCTGCATACGCAGGCGGAGCATCCATTGTCAAGGGCGCTATACGGGTTGCCTTTTGGGGATTACTCGCAATGGGACTTACGGCAGGAATCGGCAGGCTCTTTGGTACGGTTGTGTAGGGTATTTTGCTTCGTTGAAAGGTGTTTTTTCATGAGTGAGTATTTTTTATGAAAATTTAAGGGAGCTTTAACGACCCTTTAAGGGAGTGTTGATTACAATATAGGTGTGTGGTTATTGATCATGTCTGTTCAGGAGAGACCGTTCAATTGCCTTTTCAAGTATACATCAACATATAAAGCGAGGTTCCTCATGAAAAACTCATTCCGTTTTCTTTCTATTGCAGCAATGAATGTGATGATTGCAAGTAATGTCGTTTATGCACATAACATTCCATCATTGATCACAGGTGAAGCCCAGCTTAAACCCGGTTCAGACGACCTGTCAAAGGCATACTACAGCCGAGGGGTTGCAGAGCTTGCTTTAGGAGCAACAGAAGCAGCAAAAGCAGATTTCAGTAAATCCATAGAAGTAGATCCGACTCCGGTAGATGCTCAGGGTTTTAAACAAAGAGGCCTTGCTAAATCCGCTCTTGGAGATATTCAGGGTGCAAAATCAGATTTTACAAAGGCAGGCTCCTTTGGTGATACTTCCGTCGATGAAGAGATAAATAAAAATAACGGGTAATGGATCCTCGACTTATTAATAAGGAAAGATGAGATGCGTCATATTATTCGATTATTATGATAACAATATGATCTCCATGAAACAACAAAACCCCGGTTGAACACCGGGGTTTTGTTGTTTCATGGAGAGTTCGAGCTCTCAATGCTCCGGTTTCATTGATATGCATCAATCATGGACTGAAATGCTTTTTCGTCAGGGGGATTCCGCTGATAGAGCGGGGTAGAACCGACTCCGATCAAGTCTTCATAACATTCTCGATCATCGTTTCGATACAACACTCCAAGCGTCAGAGTGTCCATCTCAGTTGCAAGTCTGAATGCCGCCGTGCGATCTGATGTATCGTGATTATCTTGCAGGTAACTTATGTTTTCCTTGAACCACTGGTAGGTGTTCACCTTATTGAAAACCACACACGGCTGGAAAACGTCGACCAGTGAAAATCCCCTGAATGAAATGGCCTGCATGATAATTTTTTTTGTCTCCTCGATATCGCCGGCATACGCTCTTGCTATGAACGGTGCGTTGAGGGCAAGTGCTACAGCCATAGGGTTGAAGGGCTCGAGCTTGACGCCATTGACCTGAAC
Source organism: uncultured Chlorobiaceae bacterium (assembly GCA_903904495.1). Lineage (GTDB taxonomy): Bacteria > Bacteroidota > Chlorobiia > Chlorobiales > Chlorobiaceae > Chlorobium. Next base: position 19,349 of record CAIVCU010000300.1, on the reverse strand, counting down.
AGGTGTTTTCATGCCGCGCTGGGATGTGGGAGAAGCCTGGCCCTTGGTAAGTCCGTAGACCATGTTGTTGTGGACGATAACGGTGATATTGGCATTTCTGCGGATGGCGTGGAGAAAATGGTTTCCCCCTTCACCATACATGTCGCCGTCACCCGATTCCACGACAACGACGAGATTCCTGTTAGAGAGCCTGATTCCGAGCGCGGCGGGAAGCGAGCGGCCGTGCAGACCGTTGAACATATTGACATTCATGTACTGCGGTGCTTTGGCAGCCTGCCCGATACCCGAAACCATTACAAGGTTTTTCCGTTCGACACCTAATTCATGCAGCGCCGACTTCACTGACTGTTGAAGCATGAAATTTCCGCACCCCGGGCACCAGGCAACATCTGTCTCTTGGGGCATATCGAAAGCGGTAGGTCTTTTATTCATGATCGATCTCAGTTAACGCTTCCAAAACTTCTTCAACAGAGAACGGTTCGCCGGTGGATTTCAGTATCCGATGCGAAATGGTTCTGCCTGTTTCCAGAGAGAGAAGATCGGCAAATTGGCCGGTTGCGTTGTTTTCCATTATGACGAGTAGTTTGTTTTCAAGCAATGAGAAAACGGCCGGATTGATCGGGAAAATCTGGGAAAAATGGATGCCGGCAAGTTTATTGCTGCCGATCTTGTCGAGTGCTTCTTCAAGTACCCCGCGGTTCGAACCCCAGGAAATCACAAGCGTATCGGCCTCTTCGATCCTGCCGATTATGGTGGGCATGAGTGCCGCTTCCCGGAGCGGTTGCTTTCGCTTCAGTCGTTTTTCAACCATCAGACGTCGCACCTCGCTGCTTTCGGTAATGAGGCCGTATTCATCATGTTCGTCGGAATCCACACGGACCAGACCCTCTCCATATTCCGGAACGCCTCGCGGGCTCAGGCCGTCAGCGGTCAGGGCGTAGCGCCTGTAATTATCTGTAGTTTGAATGAGTGACATTTTGACCGGCAGCTGCTTTATAGAGGCTCTATCGATGGTTGTAATGGAGTCGAGGAGGTACTGGTCGGTGAGTACAAAAACGGGGATCTGGAACCGGTCAGCAAGATTGGATGCGTTCTGTATGCTTTCGGTAAGATCTTCAAGGGTGCCCGGTGAAAGGATTGCCCTTGCAAAATCACCTTGGCCGGCATAAAGCGCAAGATTGAGGTCACCCTGCTCAGTGCGGGTCGGCAAGCCGGTGGCCGGTCCGGGGCGCTGGCCGATATGGATAACAACCGGAGTTTCAAGTATACCGGCAAGGCTTACTCCTTCCTGCATCAGGGCAAATCCTCCGCCTGAAGTAGTGACAACAGCTCTTGCCCCAGCATATGATGCCCCGATCGCTGAATTGATGGCAGCTATTTCGTCTTCGGCCTGATCGACAACGATGCCGTACACTTTTGACCTGGATGCCATAAAGGTGAGCAGTCCCGTTCCGGGCGACATTGGGTAGGAGCTGATGAAGTTGCACCCGGCCGCGACTGCTCCGATACCGAGAGCGGCATTTCCGTCCATCAGCGCTCTCTCAGGACTTTTTATTGCGGTAGGGGATGGAAGCACAATCTTTTCTGCGGCTGCAATCTTGCATCCGAAGTCGTAACCGAGCTTTGCGGCAGTGCTGTTTTTTGAGATTATTTCATCTCCCTTGGTCGCAAACTGTTCACGAAGGTAACCTGTAAACAGCTCGAGCGAAATGCCGGTTATACCGAGCACTACTCCTGCTGCAACTGTATTCGCAAAAACCGGCATCCCTGTTTCATCAGTAAATTTCGTCCAGGGTGTATCGATGCAGTTTTCAGTCCATTTCCCGGTGAAACCTTCTTTTTCGGCAAAGATGAGTGTTTCAGTGCTTATCCGGCTCTGCAGGTGTTCAACCGCAAGAGGAGAGAGGGCAAAAAGCATGTCGATGCGCCTGAGATAAGCCTTCCGGTTTTTGTCTGTTACCCTGATTTCCGTTGTGTTGCAGCCCCCGCGGATACGAGACATGTACTCCATACAGGAGAAAACATTGTATCCACTCTTTTTCAATATTCTCAGAAGCGTATCCGTTACCGTCTGAAGACCCTGTCCGGCTTCTCCGCCGAAAACCATGGAAATGTCGTGCAGGTAGTGATGCATCGCATATAATCGGTTCTATGACTCTTTTCCCTATAACAATCAATTGTCATAACAAGTGCCTTGAAATCAGCTGAAGATTTTTTTTATGATAGAGGGATATTTCTGAGCTGTTCGATTATCGGATTGCGGATTGCACCAGGGAACGGCTAAAGGCTTAATGGAGTTCGCAAGTTTTCAAAGGTAATGTAATCGGGAGGGCGTAAAATGGCTGAAACGATTTTCATGATTCACGGAATGTTTGGAGCTCCGTGGTACTGGGAGAACTATCGGAGAAAGTTTGAGGCTGAAGGGTACCGCTGCATTGTGACTACATTGCGTTACCACGATATGGATCCCCGCGGGGTTCCACACCCTCTTCTTGGGACAACCTCACTCCTTGATTACGCTGAACAGCTCGAAAAGGAGATCTGCCAGCTGGACGAAACTCCTATAGTGATGGGTCACTCTATGGGAGGGCTTCTGGCTCAGATTCTTGGTGCACGCAAACGGGCAAAGGCGCTTGTTCTGCTCACTCCCGCCTCGCCTGCAGGTATTATGGCTCTGACCCCCTCTGTTATCAAGACTTTCTGGAGTGTACAGACCAAGTGGGGCTTCTGGAACAGCCCGTTCCGCCTGAAATTCAGTGAAGTTGTTTATTCGATGCTGCACCTCTTTCCGGAAAAGGAACAGTGGGAGATTTACAATAAATTTGTTTATGAATCAGGCAGGTCGGCTACGCAAATCGGATACTGGTTTTTTGACCCTTCACAGGCTTCGAGTGTTGATGAGTCCCGTGTCATCTGTCCTGTTCTCGTCATCGCAGGTACATTGGACCGTATCACTCCTGCATCTGTCGCCCGCAAAATTGCGCTGAAGTATAAGACGGTATCAACCTACAAGGATTTCGAGAATCATGCGCACTGGGTTGTTGGAGAGCCCGGCTGGCAGGAAGTCGCAGACTATGTAAGCAGTTGGCTTGTCAAGCATCATATGTGATCCCATCTTTGGGGACGTTGTTCAGTAGGAATAAAAGATGATTTTACTTACTTTTTCATAAGAGCCGAAGTTATTCAATCAGAATAAACTGGAGGAGTTCTTATGCCGAGAGGACCGAGACTTGATGCTCCAGGCGCTTTGCATCATGTGATTATCCGTGGTATTGAACGTGGCGTGATTGTCAGTGATGATGAAGATCGTAATGAGTTTTTGCGTCGCATTGGCAAGTTGGCCAAGGATTCCGGCACAACCATCTATGCATATGCGCTGATGACTAATCATCTGCATATACTGCTCAAAAGCGGGGAGAACGGCCTTGTAACTTATATGCGCCGTCTGCTTTCAGGTTATGCCCAGTATTTTAACCGCCGCCATAAACGATCGGGTTATCTTTTTCAGAACCGGTATAAGTCGATTATCTGTGAAGAGGAGGCTTACTTCAGCAAGCTTGTGGCCTATATTCATCTGAATCCCCTGAAAGCCGGTATCGCGTGTTCAATGGAAGAGCTTGCGCGATATCCTTGGAGCGGCCATGCAGTGATAATGAAACGTATAAGCAATGACTGGCTTGATCGGGATTATGTGCTGCGATTTTTCGGAAAAACAGAGGGGAAGGCAAGAAAAGCATACATGGTGTTTCTGGAGGAAGAGATTGGCATTGATCGTGAGTCGGAACTTTCGGGAGGAGGGCTGGTTCGATCTCATGGCGGATGGTCGAATGTACAGTCTATGCGAGAGAACGGGTTGAAGGAAATGGGAGATGAAAGGATTCTCGGAAGCGGTGACTTTGTCAAATCGCTGCTTGCAGAGACTGAACAGGGAGTCGAACAGCAATTCAATGCAGGCGAAAGGCTGGAGTTAGTGCAACGTGAAATTGCTGATGTGTGCAAGGCCGCTGGAATCACCGCAGCATTTTTACGTTCAGGCAGTCGAAGTGGATCGTTGTCGGAATTGAGAAAGAGTCTTGCAACAAAATTCGTGTATGAGTATGGATTATCATTTGCAGAAGCAGCCAGACAGTTGGGCGTGACTACCAGTGCGGTGAGCTATATGGTAAGGAAATAGTGAGTATTTGTGGATTCTGTTGTCGCTATTCAACAACGTCCCCGATTCTGTGTAGAGAAGGGTTAGTGCGAAAAAAAAGCGATAAAACCGAAAGAGAGAAAAAGAACGGTGGCAAGCACAATTGTAAAGTCGCTGATTTTTCGCATAAATGATTCCTTATTTTCATCATACATACTTGCAATGACTATCACGGCGACATTATTTAACAGAAGGAAATAAGTGGATGAAGGAAGGATCTTCGAGAAGGTAAAATAAAACAGGAGAAGTCCGGAGATCAGGCTTGTGATGATCAGGAACTGTTTTGTATGCAGAAATGAAAATGTGTTGGCAATTGTTTTAATGTTGCTTAACAGATCTCCCCTGCGGTCGCGCATGTCCCACATCACCTCGATAAAAAACGCACAGATAAACATGTATCCCCAGCAAATCCAGGCTTTGAGTGAGAGCGATTGACCTCCGTAAATCAGGGGGAGAAATACAAGAGCTGTTGCCCAATCGAGGGGAGGGGTGAGGTTTTTTATGATGTAAATATCTTTCAGACGCCTGGCGCCGTTTAAACGTCTGGAGAGAGAAGCCGGGAAGCATTTGTGGTTATACAGAAATCCGATGGCAATTATAAGTGCGGTTGTCCAGAAGGCCGATTGACCAAATTGAAAGGCGATAATGAGTGAAATGAAGGATACCAGGTAGAAGGTTACGTAGGTGATAAGATCCTGGTGCTTAAGGGCATTATTCAGACCTTCGGGGTCGTTGGTTGAATCTTCGACATCATCGGTGAGCCGGTTATCCTGGTATATGGAAAAGGTAAGCAGGAAGACGGTCGCGATTGCCCATCCATTAATAGGGATTTTGAAATAAATTGACCAGCTCGCTGCCCCAAGCGCAGAGAGTATTGAGAGATGGAGTTTATTTCTGAAGAAATAATTCGGCACGGTCTGTTCCGTTTACGATTACCTGACTTCCGGGGCGTAAGTGACCATCAGCAGGTTTCTGATCTCAACCGCTATTTCTATTTATTCCGTTCCATTATATGCTGTGAAACTGTGCCGTTATCGCTATTTAACAACGTCCCTAAGTTAGGGGCAGCAGTCGCTTTCGACAAAGAGGTTGTAGAAGGCTTTTATGCTTCCGGCAGGATGGGTGGTTGTTTTGCGGTCGAAGGCGGCTTCGATGGTGGGGGTTGTCATTATCCTGAATATTTCGTCCATTTTTTCGGGGGAGTATGGCATGTTGTTGTCGAGCCACCAGGTGATGAGGGATAGTAATGTACTGACGAGAAAGTGGGTTGTTATTTCTATGGGTACGGGTGGAGCTTTTCTCTTTTTCATAAGCTCTGTGTTGGGGCCTATGAGCATCTTATAGAGATAGCGGTGGAGGTATTTCAGTATCATTTCGCCGCTTTGTTTACCGGCTATTGCTTTGTAGAGTTTGTGATGCTGTCCTGTGTGACGGAAGAGTTCGAGAATGAAATATACCTCAGGGTCCCTGCCTGTAAGTCGTGATGTGTGGATTGTCTGCTGCTGCTGTTCGAAGAGGGTGCGCAGGAGCTCAAAACTGGAGAAGAGCAGTTCATGCTTGTCCCGGTAGTGTGCATAAAAAGTTGATCTTCCCACGTCGGCACGATTAAGAATGTCCTGGACAGTAATGGACTCGTATCCTTTTTCAACAATAAGTGACATGAGCGCTTCGTGCATCAGTCTGCGTGTACGACTAATCCGACGGTCTTCCTTTTTTTCTTTCATACATCCTCTTTTTGCGTGACAAAACGGCCTGTTTTGTTCGGTAGTGAACAATTTGCGCAACATTAGTTGTTGACTGAGTGACTAAATATATCTATTCTTTTATCGAACACAATATTCATTAATGAATAAGGTATTCTTTAAATATAGATATGGAGGAACATAAGATGGAAGACAAGAGTATCAGGGAAGCGGTTAAAGAGCGATATGCATCAACAGTAAAGCATAGCAGCTCATGCGGATGTTTTCAAAAGGTAAACTATCTGGATAATGAGTTTATAGAGTCGGCAGGAAAGGTGGCGGGCTATTCCGAAAAGGAGCTGAAGAGCATTCCGGATGGGGCCAATCTTGGTTTGGGGTGCGGTAATTTTTACAGTAGCGACAGTCGTGCGGATCGCCTCTTTGAGGTCGTTGTCTGAAGCGGTTTGCTCGTTTTTTTTTGCTTGTGGAAATCGAGTCTATCGGAAAAAAACGCTATTGTGATGCACTATAGAGAGGGAAACTCAAGCCCGAATTTACCAGCCAGGATGTCGATTAGGTTTTCAGGGCCAACGAACTGCTTCGTGGTTATACCATTGCGGACGGTTTTCAAGGTGTCGCCCATAAGAATCTCTTTGCCTGTTGGATTGTGCAGCACTACCAGCAGTTTTTTGACAAAAATAGTGTCGGGATGTGTTGAGTTAAGGTGATTGGCAGGGATGAAGTCAATCCATTCCTGCGGGTAGAGGTCGAATTCGTATTGATCCACCCATTCTCCTTCGACAAATGCTTTCAGCCGATACTTGCTCTCATCGGCTTTGCTCAGCATGAAAAGATAGCCGTCCTGCATTACTTCAACATCAAGGAGATCGAGGCGCATCGGCTTTCTTATACTATTGCTCCCGAATCCCAAATCGATCAGCCACTTCTCTCCCTCAATTTCAGCAATAATCGCCATATGCGTTTTGGGGCGCCTTACCGGATAAATCATCGGGCGAGCTGCAACAAATGTATAGTCCACTCCAAGCTCCTGAAGAGCCATTGCAAATAAGCCATTGACTTCATAGCAATACCCGCCGCGCTTACGAACCAATATTTTCTCAACAATTTCCTCTGGAACCATGGAGACAATTTTTCCAGCCTGAACATCCAGGTTTTCGAAAGGAACAGAAAATAACTGGTGACGCATTACCTCTGTTATTGTGGCAATATCCTTTTGAGGCTTGCCATTATAGGCAATCCTGTGGTAGTAATTCTCGAGAGTGAAATTATCTGCTTTCATGTTCGCTTTTCTACCTGCCGTTGATTACCGTAATAGACCAATAAGAGATGATTTGCCAATTATGGAGTCATAAACAAAGTATATACGGGAACAGATACAATTGTTGTGATTGGATGAGAGGGGTTCCCTGCACTTAGGCGCACTCACTGACTTTCCTGCCTGATTGATCAGCATGTTTCATTTGGGTCGCAAAAGCATCGACATAGTCATCCCAAAGGTATAACATGTCAGGATCGAAATCCGCTCCATTGGGCCAAACAAGAGTTCCAACCTCATCATCAACAGTAACTTTATCAAAAAGCTCCCTATTACGCAAAGGGCCATAGAGCTCCCCATACAAGACGGGTTCGAGATTAATATTCTTAACGGTACCATCATCAAAATGCACCAGTAATAGAAATCCGTTATCCGGTACTTCGACGGCCGTAACTCTTCTCATTTGGTGTTTCATCTCATTTTTACTTTAGTGCAGCGGTTCTATTTTTCGTGGTGCTTTGCCTGCCTGTAACAAATCCCAATCTGACATTATTTCAAGTTGATGAATTTCTGCCCATGCCTCAACCAATCTCCGTTGTCTATCGGCTAATGAACCTTCAATGGCCTCAATGGGATCAATTGAAAAAACAGCCTGAGAACCCTGATAATAAGCATGAAAATGGGGCTTATGATGAGGAGAATCTATTTCAGGGTACATCCTTATCAGAATTCCGTAAAATCTTGCTATTTCAGGCATTTTTCATTTTCTGATTTGCCAATTACTGATCGAACGATACTTACTCAGCTTACTCCCATCGGCAGTAGAACTAATGTAATTCATTTCTCTCTTGAATCACTATAATCCTTAAAATATACATCACCATTACAGGATTACAAAATAACACATCCGTATACTTCTTCTCAACAGGAAAACGCATGTTATTAAAAACATCCGGGACCTTTCAGAGTGAACCTTATAACCTAGGGTGAGTGTCATCGACAATATCTGCTTCTTCGGCTTGCGCAATTGCCTGACTGCGAATTTGAGCCAGCAAAGCGGCATAGGGGTGGTGTTTATTACCCTGAATGTTAAGTGGTATGGATAAAGAGTTTAGAAGTTGGTTTTCAAAATTCCAGGGTTCATCATTCTCAATCCAGGTCACAAAGGCGTTTTCGTGCATCCATCGGTCAAGCCATTGCTCTCCCTTGTTCGTCAGGGTCATTTTTTTGCCACTTCCCACTCTTCGCAGCGGAAAGCCACTCTCTTTAGCAAGCAGAATGCCAAGAGTTCGCCGCAGCGTTGACTTTTCAGCATTTCCTTTGAAGTGGTAACGAACCCGTTGCTGCAAAGTTTGAGTGGAATTGGCTTTCCCTTTTTTATCAGGCGATATCCCGATATAGAGTAATGTCGACCCATCATGAGTGAAGCAGCCTTCAACAGGCACACCCGGCGGAACCTCTTTAAAGAAAAAAGCATAGACACCGTTTGCTTTTGTAACGGGGCATGGGTTTGAAAGCACTTCATCCCTTGAGTAGAGGTGTTCGATATTCGAGAAAACGGTGTCCATAAAGTATTTGTTGTGTTAAAGCTTTATCAGAAAAGAGGCACCAATGCAGCGCTTAATATGACCTCGCGTGCACTTGCAACTGAGAGCGACATATCCTTATAAAGAAGATGCAGGCAGATCGGGTAATATAGCGAAAAGATACAGGGGGCGAATATGTCTTCCAAAAAGCCTGGTTTATGCAACAAGATCATCGTGCTACTGGCAGGGCAGTTATTTTTTTTGTTGTGTTTTTCTTTTATCGCTATTAAACAACGTCCCCAAGTATTCGCCTTGGAGCTTTTCAGGGGTCTGGAATATCTTGTTTGTTGTCTCTGTGGTTTTGACGACATTGTTGGTTCTGACTTTAGCCGGATAGAATGGCGGTGTAATAATGATAATTGGTAATTCTTCAATGCAGCGAATGTTGGCGGATAGTGTGGTGGTGCTGGATTTTGAGACGACTGGCTTGTCACCGCATTATGGTGACCGGGCTATAGAGATCGGTGCGGTGCTTGTTGAGCATGGGGTGATTGTCGACCGCTTTCAAAAGCTGATGAATCCCGGTTTCCGGATCAGTCCTTTTATCGAGAGTTACACCGGTATTACCAATGAGATGCTGAAAGGCCAGCCTTGCTGTGAAGTGGTGATGGCTGATTTTTCGGAGTTTATAGCCGGTCATAATATCGTCGCACACAATGCGTCATTCGACCGCCGTTTTCTAGATTACGAGTTGAAACGGGCGAAACGGGTATATCAAGGTGCCTGTTGCTGCTCTCTGCTCGTGTCAAGAAGGATTTATCAGGATTCTCCGAACCATAAGTTACAGACATTGGTAACACATGCGGGTATCCCGGAGACGGGAGTGTTTCACCGTGCGCTTGCAGATGCAGAGATGACAGCGCTTTTGTGGATGTCGATGATAGAACGGATTCGCCGGCAATATGGGGTGGAGATGATTACCTTTGATCAGCTGAGTGAGCTCTCAAGAGTTGACAAAATCTATACCCACCGATATTTGACCTCCCTTGGAAAGAATAAGAGAGACGAATAGGTCCTATAGGTGTTATGGGGCTGAAAGGACTTATAAAAGATTTGAAGAGAGGATGGATCCTTCACTTCGTATCAGGATGACAACGGGAAATGTTTGGGATTAACGATCGGCTGCTTGAAGCAGCTATAATGATGATTGAGCGGATGCACAGGGTGGAAAACCTGGCGACTGACGAACTGGCAGCGATGCTTGCCGGATCGGAGGCGCCATTGCTGTTCGATGTTCGCACCGTTGAGGAGTACGAGAAGAGTTGTATCGCGACGGCTGTGCGTGTTGATCCGGATATTGGTTCGGAGGATTTTGAGGCTTGCTATGGATCCATCGTGGCGGGGTGTGATCTGGTATTTTACTGTTCGGTGGGGCAGCGCAGTTCGGAGCTGCTTGAGCGGGTTGAGAGTGTTTGCGGGCAAGCGGGGGCGAAGAGCTTCCGTAATCTGCGGGGCGGCATCTTTCGCTGGTATAACGAGGGTAGGCAGGTGGTCAATGCGTCAGGTTTGACGGACGATATCCATGGGCACGATCCTGTATGGGGCATGATGGTCGAACAGCGCTCGTAGCTTGTTGCTATGGGCGGAACGGCCTGAGGAGCAGGGGGAAGAGTTGTTGCTTGTCGGTGTCGCTTTCATTGTCGAGACCGAGACGGAGGTCGTCGAGATTGTCTTTCATCAGGAAGGTGCCGAAGAGACGGTCCCAGACGGAGAGCATGCTGCCGTAATTGGAGTCGTGTTCGGTCCTGAGAGTCGAGTGATGCAGGCGATGCATCATGGGTGAGGGAATGATGAGGCGGGCCAGACGATCAAGGGCGGGCGGAATGGAGAGGTTGCTGTGGTGGAACTCAATGACCGGTGTCATGAGGAGCGAGTAGAGCAGCAGGTGTTCGATACCTGCGCCGAACAGCATGAAAAGGGGGAGACGCAGCAGTTCCGAAAACAGGATCTCCATGTAATGGAAGCGCCAGCTGGTAGTGACATCGAGGGTCGCATCACTGTGGTGGACAGAGTGGAATCGCCAGAGAAATTCCGTTTCATGGTTGAGACGATGCCAGATGTACATCAAGAGGTCGATGAGCAGAAGGATCACGATGGCTTCGGCTACCGGGGGCAGAGCCAGTATCCCGATTCCCGGCCAGGCAGTTCTCGACCAGTCCAGCATGAAAGCCATAAGTATGCCCGAAGGAAGCAGGATCAGCAGGTTGAGAGCGGCTATTGAAAGGTTTAGCTTTGCATGGAGGGCGCGGCGTTTCTCTCGGGAGAAAAAGGGATTGAGTCCCTCGAGGATCCAGAGCAGCAATCCGCCGGCAATAGTGGTGCCGTATGATAGTATGCGGAGGTCGGGGATGGATAATATGCTTGCTACCATGGTGAGAAAAAAAGTGATGAGTTCTGAGTTCCGAGTGAAGATAGTTGGCAGTCGGCAGTTGGCAGGAAAGATAGTTCTGAGGTGGAAAGTTGGAAGATAGATCCCTCACTTCGTGTCGGGATGACTTTGGGGATTTAGGATTCATCGATTTGGTGGAGGATTTCGCGCAGGTAGAGCGTTGTTTCCAGCTTCTCTTCGTCTGTGGTCGAATTGTAGAAGGCGATAATGGCTTTGCCGCCGATAGCGATCGGGGGATATTCTTTTGCGGCAAGCATCGGCATCAAGGCAAGGATTTTCGATACAGATTCCAGGTCCATTCCGTTGATTCTTTTGACCACATCTTCTGTGATACCTGCTGATGCATTCTCGTCAAGACCGGCAACGTAAGCTGCACTCTGCACTGCACCATACTGGAAACCAAGGACAGCAAAAACGATATCCCTGTTAGAACTGCTTTCGAGTCCAGCCGGACACTGCCCGATCGCTTCGGCCAGGAACTGCAGTGCCATTTTGGTTACTGCCTCGATGTTTTCTTTATGATTATTATGCATTAGGAGCGAGAAATTTGTTGTGCTTTTTATGACAGCGTTTATTTCAATGTTCATGCACGATGTTATGCCGATGCATTGTTGATGTCCGGCATATTCGCGGCAGATTGTCCACAGCTATACCGAGCTTATCGTACGGAAAGGCAAGAAGCAGTTCATCAGGTGCAAGGGAGAGGCCGGCATTGCCGCCGGTGTCACCAAGCGTGAACGTCGGTTTTCCGGTACTGACAACAAAGCTTGAAACCATCTCGCAGGTCGATCCGCCGGCTATACCGTGCACGAGTTCGCCAGTGTCGAAACCGTAAGCCCTCATGATGTGCTGTCCCTGGAAGGGCTTGCAGACGATCAGGACCACATCCGGCCGCAAGGTATCGTCATTCATGGCAGCAAGAGGGCCGACAATCTGAGCTTCAAACTCACCATCTACGAACGGCAAGGTTGAAGCCAGGGAGCTGCGAAGGGCATTCATCGATCCGAACAGTTTTCCATCACCGATCATGAATTTCTCTGCAACCTCGAGAGGGAGAAGGCTTCCGAAACCCGCGGCTATGGCCCCGCCACCGCAAAGCTGATGCTCTTTTGTGGTGTAGAATGGTCCGGCGCCCCTGAGACAGTCGCCCCACATGGCGCAGAGAAATGATTTTGGCCCGCTTTCTCCTGATGCGGCTCCAAATTTTTTCACCCCTTCGGGCAGGTCACTGAGCGACCTGACAAATTTGACCGCGATTGGATTGTAGTCAAGTCCCTCGCTTTTTACCAGTGTTTGCGATAATTGTTCTGGAGTCATGGCTCACCATTGAATCGTTACTGATATGATTACCCGGTATCAGGTATTTAATGGAGTATACGATAATTGACGAAAATCAGGGAAGAAAGAGATAGTAGGAAGTCGGCAGTTTGCAGTCGGCAGTCGGCAAGGAAGAAAAAAAGGGTGGGGGGTGAAGAGAAGAATAGGGCGGATGGGCCGTATGGAACCTATGGGACTCATAAAAGAGGCGTATTTTGACTGCAAAGCATTGAGCGTTGCTTGATGCGTCATAAAAAAATGGTATTTTCAGTGCAGGTCTATTTCAGGTGGAGAGAGTAAATAAAGAGCAATGAGGCCATGAAGAGAACCTTGCAGCGCATTATAAAGAACATCGAGGCCGGGGAGTATGAAGCAGCTCATGACAGGTTGGGGAGAGTGATGAAAGCTTACCCGGAGGAGTGGCAATTGGAAGTCGCGTTTATAGAAACAGGCATAGCGCATGCAATGCAGGTTAAAGGGCAGGGGCGCAGGCTCAGTATGGGATTTTATGCGCAAAGTGCTTCATGGCGGCTTAAAGAAATTTTAGGACATCCAGGGGCGGCTGAGTGTTTACGTACGCTGCATAAACTGGTTGATCTTACTGCAACAGCGCGGTTTAACAGCCTTAACTGACCCTTCGAAAGCAGGTTCGCTTTACAGTTCTTCAAGTTCTCTCCAGTACTATCTTAATCCAAATTGTCGTCGGTCTCATCCGGATAGAACCGCCACTCACGGTTGACAATTCTCGTGGCATGGCCGAATGTGAAGTACGACCATCCCCACTGGAGCAGAACGAAGAACCGGTGTTTGAAGCCACTCAGGAAGTAAATGTGCACAAAAAGCCAGATGAACCAGGCCGGAATACCGGAGAGCTTCAGGTTTCCAAATTCAACGATAGCCTTGTACTTGCCGATGGTGGCCATCTTTCCCTTGTCGAAATAAGAAAAAGGCTTCTGCGGTTTCCCCGCGACATCACGTAGGATATTTCTGCCGATTGACGTACCCGCCTGAAGCGCAACCGATGCGAGTCCCGGCAGCAGCTCACCGCCCGGACGTTCGAAATGAGCCTGGTCTCCGCCGCAGAACACCTCAGGATGTTCCTGCAAAGAGAGCAGTTCAGTCACATAAATACGCCCGGAACTGTCCGTATGGAGCCCCATGGTTTTGCCGATGCTGCAGGACCTGACACCAGCGGCCCAAAGCACGGTGCCTGCCTCAATGCGTTCCTCACCGATCTGTACACCGTTTTTATCTATATCAGTTACCCGGCTTTCCGTCCAGATCTGCACCCCGAGCAGCTCGAGCGCGCGGGCGGCTTTGCTGGAGAGTTCGGGTGAGAAGTCTTTGAGGATCCGTGACCCGGAATGGACGACAAAGATTCTCGTTCGCTTGGGATCGATATTCTTGTAATATTTGGAGAGGTAGTATCGGCTCATTTCACCGATTGAACCTGCAAGCTCGACACCTGCGGGTCCACCGCCGACGATAACAAAGGTAAGCAGCTTTTTGCGTTCGGTCGGATCCTGGGTTCGTTCGGCATGTTCGTAGGCTTCCATGACCCTGCGGCGAATCTCCGATGCCTGACCGATGGTTTTCAGTCCAGGGGCAAACGATTCCCATTCGTTATGGCCGAAATAATGGTGTTTGGAACCGCACGCCAGCACAAGGTAGTCGTAGTCTATGTCGCCGAAGTCAGTCTGAACCTTTTTGTTCTGCAGATCGACATTGTCGACGGAGCCTTTATATATGGTGATGTTGTTGTACCTGGTGAGCATCTTGCGGAAGGGGTAGGAGATCTCTCCGCCGTTGAGTGCTGCCATGGCAACCTGGTAGAGCAGCGGTTGAAACAGGTGGTAGTTGTTCCTGTCGATCAGGGTTACCCTGACATCTTTTTTATTACCAAGTGCTTTGGCGGCATTGATTCCAGCAAAACCGCCACCAACGATCACGACGTGCTTCATTGATAAGCCAGTTGAAGATTAAAACGTATCCTTGCAATTTCAATAAACTGCAGCTTAATGTATCGAAAAAAACCGTACTATTACGACCGAAAAAATGGGATAGTTTGCAGTCGGCAGTGAGGAAAGAAAGTTCGGAGTGCTGAGTTCTGAGTGCTGAGCGGGGGGAGAGAGACCCCTCACGGGAGTTCGGGGTGACAGTGTGCAGTATGCAGTATGCAGTCAGCAGTTGGCAATGGGTAGTGAGCTATAGGAGATTGAGCGATTGCACTGATTGGAGATTATAGTAATGTTAGTTAAATTGTATCGCAAAAGCAATGCAAAAAAAATGGCGTCTATGAAAAGTGCATCGTTACCATCATTGAGGGTAAAGCCGGAACTCCGCTCTGCAGCAGAAAGTGTTTTGCGGGAAGGTGAGACATTGTCGGGATTTATCGAGGACTCGATACGCAGCAACATTGACCGACGTCAGAACCAGAAAGAATTTATTACCCGAGGCCTTCTGTCGCGCGACAAGGCAAAAGAAACTGGGGAGTATCTTTCAGACGAAGAGGTAGTAACGGGCTTAGGGGAAATGCTTGCCAAAGCAAAACAGCAAACAAAGCATTGAACTACCGGATACGTTTCACCCGTGAAGCCGAAAATGATCTTATTCACCTTTACGAATTTCTTCTAGTCGAGGATATTGATGCTGCTGCACGAGCATTGGAGGCTATAACAAAAGGGATAGAGTTTTTAAAGTGCTTTCCATTCAGCTGCCGCAAGGCGACAGATGAAAATCCGTTGTTACGTGAACTGCTCATTTCATTCGGGAACGCCGGTTATGTTGTTCTGTTTGAAATCGAGGATCAGCAAACCATAACCATTCTGGCAGTTCGGCATCAGAGGGAGGAGGATTATTATTAGTAGGCAGTTTGCAGTCGGCAGTCGGCAGTGGGGAAAGAAAGTTCGGAGTGCTGAGCGGGAAGGAGAGAGACCCTTTACGGGAGTTCGGGGTGACAGGTATGAGGAAGTAGGCAGTTGGCAGTAGGCTGTGGGCAGTGAAGTAAAAAGGGGTGAGGAGCGAGGAAGGATCATGGGTTGAAAATCAACTTTTTTTTGGTAAAAAAGATTAACAATTGTTATCATATATGAGTTTTGAAGCTTGCGTTTGATTGCATGTAACGTTTGTTGTATTCGCTTCTTGTCTTATGTGATGCAAAAAAAAGAGCGCTGTCATTTGCATAAGCTAGCCACTGATTTTGTGTTTTATTTCCGTTCCTGAAAAGAGTGGCCGCGAGGCCTGCTCCTGGATGGATACGGTGCTTTATATTGGTACCATTCCCCCTTTTTTTTCTTTTTCATACAAGTTTCCATTGGAAAATCTGCGGTCTTTCCGCTGTTTTTTTGCGTCGGGCCGTGATGGAAAGGGGTTTGTGCCTGAACTGATTTTATTTAAAAAGGGGGGATGATGGACAGTAATAATCGGCGGGGGCAATGCATGAAACAATTCCAGGCGATGCAGGCTTTTACAGTCAAGCGGGTAATTGTTATTGAGGAAGATCAAGTGCTCAAGAGAGGTATTGTCAACTATCTGGAGATGGACGGCTATGAAGTCACCAGCATAGATTCCACTGATGAATTTTTTGAGCAGTGCAGCAATAAATTCTACACTGTGGCGATTCTTGATGTTGATATGCCCGACCAAGTAGGTTTTGCCCTTGCCGGTTACCTCAGAAAGAATACCGAGATGCGGATCATTACGCTGACAAAATACCCGTTTTCGAATACCAGGAAAGCATGTTCAGATGCCGGAGCAGATGTTTATCTTGAAAAACCTGTCAATTTTCGGCTTCTTTCAGCCAGTGTCGGAGTTCTTTTTCCCCGATATGACTGGACAGTAATGCATTCAATACAAAGCAGTTCTCTTTTTAAGAACTATAAAACAGGAGAAGTTTCCGGCAAAAGCGGCAGTATTTCAGAAGGTCGTTTGAAAGACAAATTTTATCACGGACAATGCAGTACGTGCACTCATTGTATGTATTAGTGAACTCAGTGCCTTCTTTCTTCATTAATGTTTTAAGGGCAATGTAATCGTAAACACCGTTCCACCTTCCGCCAGTCCTTCAGCAGAAATACTTCCCTTATGTTTGTTGACAATAATGTCGTAGCTGATGCTTAATCCAAGCCCCGTTCCTTTACCGATATCCTTCGTCGTAAAGAACGGTTCAAATATCCGCATCCTCATCTCTTCAGGTATTCCGGGTCCATCATCACTAACGGAGCAGAATACGTGTTCACCGGTGGCCCACGTTTTGATTGTTATGGAACCCTGAGATTTTCTGTTTTGTGATTTGATGGCATGGGCACTGTTGACGATCAGGTTCAGGAGCACTTGACTGATCATTGGCAGATCACACATGACCAGCGGCAAATCTTCCAGACGCAGGTCAACAATGGCAGCATCGCGATATTCACTTTTGGCTAAGAGGAGCGATTCATCGACCGCCTTGTTTATATCAGATAGACTTAAACTACCAGTTTCGTTTTTGAAGGAGTAATTGCGCATGCTTTTAGTGATAACCGAGATGCGCTCCACACCACTCTGTGTCATTTCAAAAGTTCTGGGGATGTTTTCGAGCAGATCGTCAATATCGATTTCTTTCTCTTTTTGACGGAGTCGCATAACCTCTTCGGATATTGACGGGATTGTATCTACTTTTTCGATTATTTTACGGTAATCGTCCACCAGTTCCTGCAGATCATTGAAATCATTCAACTGGTTATGTCCAGTGATAGTTATGAAATTGAGCGGATTATTAATCTCATGGGCGATTCCCGCCGCAAGCTGTCCGATCATATTCATTTTTGCGGCATGCTGAAGTTGGATGGTAAGTTTTTTGTTCTCCTCCTCAGCTATCTTTTTGGCAATTATATCCCAAACGTGATTGGCTATGGTCTCCAACCATTCAATATCCTTATCGCCATAATCAGTTTGTTTGTTCCCAACTCCCATGATAGCCACTGTTTTCCCGTCACGAATGACCGGTACTATCAGTTCGCGCTTAATTTCCGCATGGCCTTCCGGCATTCCTATGCGATGCTCAAGTGAGGGATAGTCATTATGGATGATCGGTTTTTTAAAACGAGAAGCATCTGCCCACACTCCAGCCAGATTCATAGGATAGTGCTGGCCCTTACCCTCGGCCTTGCACATGTTCATTGTGGTGTTGGTTGACCAGGCTTGCAGCGAGAGTGCTTTCTGGTCATTTGCGATCAAGTGGAAAAACCCGATTGAACTGCCCGATATCTTTTCAGCCTCGTCAATGGTTACGACTAAAAGCTCTCCGGTCGAATAAGTATCTGCCATCTGGAGTATCCGCAACCGGAATGTATTAACCTGCTCATACCGTTTTTTATCGGTAACATCATGAATAATCTCATAGAGTAAATCTTTTCTACCATCATTAATTTTTGTACTCAGCACCTCAACATCACGAAGAGAGCCGTCTTTCCTGAGATGACGGAATGTAAAGGTGAAACTCCCTGTTGAACGGACTTTTTCCAGATTGCCTTTTATGTCGTCAGTTGATAGTGGGTTTATACGAGCAATTTTCATTTGCCTTAGCTCATCTATTGACCATCCGTAAAAGTCTGCCGCCGCCTTATTGGCATCAACAATATTGCCTGTGTCCGGATCAAGAAGTATCATGATTGCGGCATTGCATTCAAACAGATTTCTGAACCGCTCCTCGCCTTTTTGTAATGCATCCTCAGCAATTTTTTGTTCAGTAATATCGATACCTACGCCGATTATAAAAGGAGATGCATCTATTATGATCCTTTTGGCGGTCAGGAGGTGCCATCGGATATCAGTTCCTCCTCCCAGCACAAAACGGAATTCTTCAGTCACGTCCGCATTATTATTAATGATATCAGCCATGACTTCCACAGCCCGGCTTCGATTTTCCGGATGTAAAATATCGATACCAAAAGTATCAGTAATCCCATTTTCAGATACTCCAAAACACATCTCACGTACCCGGTCGTTCCAGGAAACAAACCTTCCGTTTGGATCAAGGAGAAAAAAAGTACCGGGAATAGATTCGATGATCTGCTTATTGAAGAGTTGCTCTTTTTTCAGCAACTTTCCGATATCCGTAATATCCTGTGCGATGATAAGGAGCCGGTCGACGTTGCCTTCAAGTGATTTGAAGGGATAAATGGTACTGCGCACGAGCTGCCCATTGTCTTCATCGTCAAAGGTAAGCGGTTTGGAGGATAAGAAGGCTTCTTGAAGCATTTTCATTCGTACAGCTCCAACTTCCGGCGGCATCAAATTGAAAACACTCAGGCCAAAGAACTCTTCCGGGGTTTTATTAAACTGGGCAGCAAAAGCTGCATTGACATCGAGGATGATGCCCTGGGGAGAAATAACAAAAATTGCATCCGGAATGGATTGAATCAAAGAAAAGAGACATGAATCACCATTTTTTCCGGGTATTCCGTCTGGTGCAATTTGATCGAGAGGCATGGGGGTTGACCTCAAGTTAACTACAATTACAGAAATTCAAAGGGACCACACGAGAACTGACAAAGCCACTCCGCATGTAATCAACTACGTTTCTATATCGGGGCTTTATTTTCTTTACAATTAATTGGGGTTGACTCTATTAAGAAGAATCTATGACGTAAAATAAAATAATACGTTAAAAAGTCAATGTAATTATTAATAATTCCGTTTTGTGCATGAAGGGGAGGGTTGGCAGTCTGCAGTCGGCAGTGAAGAAAGAAAGTACTGGGTTCTCAGTGCTGAGTGCTGAGCGAGGAGGGAAGTGAGACCCCTGACGGGAGTTCGGGGTGACTGGGGGGAGTTGGCAGTGGGCTGGGAAGAGGGGCGGGAAAAAATTGGGAAGTGTATTGATATGATGAG
This sequence comes from uncultured Chlorobiaceae bacterium, assembly GCA_903904495.1. Taxonomy (GTDB): domain Bacteria; phylum Bacteroidota; class Chlorobiia; order Chlorobiales; family Chlorobiaceae; genus Chlorobium. Next base: position 37 of record CAIVCU010000300.1, on the reverse strand, counting down.
GTTTTTGCTTATGATGGAGAGGTTTTTCTTTTTTTGT
>CAIVCU010000299.1 GCA_903904495.1 uncultured Chlorobiaceae bacterium | reverse complement strand
CTTGAAGACAGACTTGCCGATATCAATTTTTTTAAAGTTATTGAGCAGCCGCAGAATCCTATGGTTTTTCGCAATTCGAAACGGGATATTGCGCGCATGAAAAACCGGCTCCATCAACTTGCCTCCGCTGAGACAAGCCAGGCTTGAGTGCGGGTAAACCAACAAACCGTTTATTGACAAATGGAAGAACAGAAAATGGACAGTGCATCGCAGGAACAGAATGTTCCGGTAAGAGGAAGAAAAAAAAGCTGGTTAGGTAAGGTTGTCAGTGATAAGATGGATAAGGCGTGCGTTGTCGCTGTCGAGCGCAGGGTACAGCACCCGGTTTACAAGAAATATTTCAAGAAAACCACCAGACTTATGGCTCATGATGAAAAAAATGAGGCAGGAATTGGTGATCTTGTCAAGGTTGTTGAGTGTCGCCCGCTGAGCAAGAGAAAGAGCTGTCGTTTGGTTGAAATTATTGAAAAAGCCAAGTAAGAGAGGATATTTTTACATTTAATAAAGTTTGAAACAGGATGATCCAGAAAGAAACAAATCTGGTTGTTGCTGATAACAGTGGAGCCAAGAAAGTACGTTGTATCCATGTTTTTGGTGGAACCGGGAGGCGTTACGCCTCATTGGGTGATCAGATTATTGTAACAGTAAAAGCAGCAGTTCCTGGTGGCATTGTAAAAAAGAAAGATGTCTGCAGAGCTGTTGTTGTACGCTGTGTCAAAGAGTCGCGGAGAAAAGACGGTTCATATATTCGTTTCGACGAAAACGCTGTTGTGCTGCTTAATGCGCAGGGAGAACCGAGAGGAACCCGTATTTTCGGACCGGTCGCAAGAGAACTTCGTGACAGAAAATTTATGAAGATCGTTTCATTGGCACCGGAAGTATTGTAAAGGTGCTTCAGGCGGGAGTAACTCAGTTGGTAGAGTCACAGCCTTCCAAGCTGTTGGTCGCGAGTTCGAGTCTCGTCTCCCGCTCAGGATTTTATGAATAATATCATATAAGAGAAAAATGAAAACAGGGATTAAGAAGGTTAAACTGCATGTCAAGAAGAATGACGCAGTTGTCGTTATAAGCGGTAATGATAAGGGAAAGGCGGGCAAGATACTTAAAGTATTTCCTTTAAAGGGTCGGGTTATCGTCGAAGGTGTTAATATCAGGAAGCGTCATATGCGTCCAACCCAGGGTCAGCCTCAGGGTTCGATCATTGAAAGAGAGTTCCCTATTCATGCTTCGAATGTTAAGAAGAGTTAATTGTTTCCACTAAATGTCGGGATGACAAAGACCATCCTGATTAACTGATAAAGAAAAAGATGGCCAAGAGCAAAGACCAGAACACAGAGGCAGCACCGGTAAATCCTTCAGTGGCAAGACTGCAGACCTTCTATAAGGAAAAAGTCACACCCAGCCTTGTTGAGCGCTTTCAGTACAAGAACATCATGAAAGTCCCAAAGCTTCAGAAAATATCAATTAACATTGGTGTCGGTGCTGCAGCTGCGGAACCGAAGCTGCTTGAAATTGCATTGCAGGAGCTCGCTCAGATCACTGGTCAGAAGCCACAGGTCAGAAAATCAAAAAAAGCGATTTCAAACTTCAAGCTACGGGAAGGTCAGGCAATAGGTTGCCGCGTAACGCTTCGTCGCAAGGCCATGTATGAGTTTTTTGATCGTTTTGTCAGTCTAGCAGTTCCAAGAATTCGTGATTTCCGCGGGCTCAACGATACCAGTTTCGATGGTCGCGGTAACTACACTGTCGGTGTTAAGGAACAGATTATATTTCCGGAAATCGATATTGATAAAGTACCGAGAATATCAGGAATGGATATCAGTTTTGTAACTTCCGCTTCTACAGACGAAGAGGCCTATGCGCTCCTTTCGGAACTTGGAATGCCATTCAAAAAGAAGAACAACTAAATAATTCAGAAAACAGATGGCAAAGAAAAGCGTTATAGCAAGAAACGAGAAGAGGATAAAGCTTGTAGAAAAATATGCAGTTCTTCGTGCGGAGCTGCTTAAAGCAGGTGACTATGAAGCCCTCCGAAAACTGCCGAGAGACAGTTCAGCAACAAGGGTTCGTAATCGTTGTGTCCTTACCGGTCGTGGAAGAGGCGTTTATGCTAAGTATGGATTGTGCAGGCATATGTTCCGCAAGTTTGCGCTTGAAGGAAAACTGCCTGGTGTTAAAAAAGCAAGCTGGTAAATCAGTTTGCAAGAGTTAAAGAGAGATATTTATATCATTTTCGAAAGTAACCAACGTTTGCTATGCCTGTAACGGATTCAATTGCAGATTATATCACCCGTATCAGAAATGCG
>CAIVCU010000298.1 GCA_903904495.1 uncultured Chlorobiaceae bacterium | reverse complement strand
GCGAAAAATGGTATGAAAAAGCTATTCTTGAATATCAGGCAGTGATAGCCCGGTATACCAAAAGCAGCAAACGGCCGACAGCCTTATTCAAACAGGCACTTTCTTTCGAAAAAATTGGCGACGAGGCTAACGCAAAAGCAAGGTTCAAGACACTCGTCAATTTGTACCCGAAAGCACCAGAAGCCGCATTGGCACGTAAAAAAATCAGGTAATCCTCCACTTCTGATAAAGGAGCTCTTACAATGCAGAAAACCCAGGTTACCCCTGGGTTTTCTGCATTGTTGAAATTACAAAGCTGTTCAATGAACTGCAGGCAAATGGCGCCGTCTACTTGAAAAACTCATTGAGTGTATAGGTGCGACGATCAATTTCCACGCACAGCTTCTGTTGCAGTGAATCATAAAAGACCGGTATATCTCTCATGGTCCACTTGATTCCACGGTTGTCAAAATCAATGACATACCGGTTCTCATTATCAAGTACTTTTTTCTTCAGATCAATACCGATATCGCGCTGCGTTGTCAAAACAAAAAGATCGATCTCGCCGCTGATGATCTTATTGATGATCTCCTTGGTCGGCGACAGCTTTCTGCGTCCGGAGGCCGGGCTGATGTCGATTTGAAGGCTGCCTCTGTTATCTCTTTTCGCGGAGGTTATAAAGTATTTTTCTGCTTTATGAACCGCATTGCCTGACCATGGCCCTGAAGTACTGACTCTGACCTGATTGGTTTCGGTGTTAGGACGGCTGAGCTGAGGTTGCATTGTTTGCACGGTTAAAATTTGCAAAAATAACAGACTCCGGTATTCTACCTGTCAATTGATGATAAATTAGCAAAACAAGGATAAATAACAAAGGGATTCATCATGAATCCCTTTGTTAAATAACACAACAGAGTGTTGCTTATTACTTCTTGTTGTCGTCGATTACTTCAAATTCAGCATTCTCAACTTCACCGTTGCTGCTTCCTTTTCCGCTCTTTTCGCTGCTGCCGCCATGAGTTTCAGGTTCAGCCTGGGCCTGCGCAGATTCAGCTCCCTGCGACTCATAGAGTTTCGAAGCTATCTCGCCCCACTCTTTGTTGAGTTCCTCCATGGCGGATTTAATGGACTCGATCGTTCCGTTCTTATAGGCTTCCTTAAGCTTTTCAAGAGAGCCTTCCAGAACAGGGCGCTTGTCCGCAGGTATTTTATCGCCAAGCTCCTTCAACTGTTTCTCCGTACTGAAAATCAGTCCATCTGCTATGTTTCTCGTGTCGACCTCTTCCTTGCGTTTCTGATCTTCTGCGGCATGAGCTTTCGCATCCTCTTTCATTTTATTGATCTCAACATCACTGAGTTTACTGCTGGATTCAATGCGTATGCTCTGTTCCTTTCCTATTGCCTTATCCTTCGCCGATACATTCAGAATACCGTTCGAATCGATATCAAAAGTGACTTCAATCTGCGGCAGGCCTCTTGGAGAAGGAGGAATATCACCTAAATGAAAACGTCCAAGTGTCTTGTTATCATTGGCCATCGGACGTTCTCCCTGAAGGACATGAACTTCAACCGAGGTCTGGTTGTCACCTGCAGTTGAAAATATCTCCTGCTTTTTTGTCGGAATCGTGGTATTGGCATCAATAAGCTTTGTCATAACACCGCCAAGAGTTTCGATTCCCAGAGAAAGGGGAGTAACATCAAGCAGCAGCACATCGGTAACATCTCCCTTCAAAACGCCGCCCTGAATCGCCGCACCGATAGCAACAACTTCATCCGGATTGACGCTCTTATTTGGCTCCTTGCCAAAGAAATCCTTGACCAGCGACTGTACTCTCGGAATGCGGGTTGAACCTCCAACGAGCACAACTTCATCAATTTCCTTCATTTCGACCTTCGAATTCTTGATGGCACGGCGGCAGGGGTCCAGAATCTTATCAAACAGTTCAGCACACAAGGCCTCGAATTTTGCCCTGGTCAGATTGATCACCAGGTGCTTCGGGCCCTCCTGAGTTGCGGTAATAAACGGAAGATTGATTTCCGTATCAGTTCTTGAAGAGAGTTCAATTTTTGCTTTTTCAGCTGCCTCTTTCAAGCGCTGCAGCGTAATAGCATCCTTACGAAGATCAATCCCTTCCTGTTTTTTGAACTCATCTGCGATATAATCGATAATTCTCTGGTCAAAATCATCGCCACCCAGATGTGTATCACCATCGGTTGATTTAACCTCAAAAACACCATCGCCGAGCTCAAGAATCGAAATGTCAAATGTTCCACCGCCAAGATCGAAGACCGCAACTTTTTCACTCTCCTGCTTTCTGTCAAGGCCGTAAGCCAGCGCAGCAGCAGTTGGTTCATTAATGATTCGTTTTACATCAAGCCCTGCAATCCGCCCTGCATCTTTGGTTGCCTGTCTCTGGGCATCATTGAAATACGCCGGCACAGTGATAACCGCCTCAGTAACTTTTTCACCAAGAAAATCTTCAGCAGTCTGCTTCATCTTCTGCAGTATCATTGCCGAAACTTCCTGCGGCGAGTATACCTTATCATTTATCTTTACTCGTGCCTCACCATTTTCATTGATGATTTCATAAGGGGCAAGTTTTTTTTCATTCGGGACCTCATCATACTTGCGTCCCATGAACCGTTTAATAGAAAAAATTGTGTTTTTAGGGTTGGTGATAGCCTGTCTTTTTGCAGCCTGCCCTACCAGACGGTCACCCGTTTTCGTTAAAGCAATAATTGAGGGTGTTGTACGGTTGCCTTCTGAATTTTCAATAACTGATGGCTGCGATCCCTGCATGACCGCAACACAGGAGTTCGTAGTGCCAAGATCGATGCCGATAATTTTTCCCATGAGAGTATAATCCTTGTTTTGGATGTGATATAAAAAATTGCGGGCTCATCTTGTATAATGGTGAGCCCGGAACCTATACTGTTAATTGATCGAAATTTCCTTTGTTTTTTTTGTCATCTGAGCTTTCGGCAAGGTTACATGAAGTATTCCATTGTCAAAGCCCGCATTAATGTTCTCCTGATCAATTGTTTCGCCAAGATTAAATTTTCTCAATAAACTTCCATAAGTCCTCTCGATACGCAGATAATCTTTTTTGTTTACTTCAGCACTCTGTTTTCTCTCCGCTTTAATGGTCAGCACATCGTCCTCCACATTAAGCGCAATTTCCTCTTTGGCTATTCCTGGCAGTTCAGCGTCAATATGGAACCCCGTCTCATCTTCCGAGATATCAACATTGAAAGTCGGCATGGAAGGCGTTTTAGCACTTGAACGGATATCATCAAACAGCCTCAGTGGATCTTTTGATAATTGTACGAGCATCATCTTCTCCTTTTTACGCTTGGATTGTTACTTGATTAATTGTAAGCAGCTTACTGCCCACTACAAGTATATAGCAAGAAACGTGCCAATGCTTAAAAGCCCTGTTTTTGAGCTTTTCCTTTGGTATAAAAGTCAGAATAGTGTGAAAAATGTCACACAGTGCGTCATTTATATTGAAAAAATGTCACACAGTGTCAAAAATGACGGCGCGTGAAAAGAGGCGAGAAAAACATGGAGGATACAACAGAAATGGAAAGTATCGAAGAAGAGAAGATGGCCGGTATTACCCTTGCCAACACCTTCGTGCAGAGCAGTGAGGTGTTGGCGTCAATTGGAGAGATCGGTATTCACCTTCTGTACCCAGCTGAGCCGGTCCTGAAGATTTTCAACAACACTTCTTGAACTCAGATAGCATGAATAGATAATACTGTCATCTGCGATACGGTAATAACATTTCAAACCCTCTTTTCTCCGGCTTACCACTCCATTCTCATGCATCAGGGCAAGATGTTTTGAAATGTTTGCCTGTGTGGCCTGTACCTTATTGACAATCTCCTGAACAGTATGCTCCCGTTCACAAAGAACACGCAATATTTTAAGTCTCATAGGCTCTGAAAGCAACTTGAAACGATTGGAAACAGCTTCAAGCATTTCGTCCGGCATATTGAGATTCCACCGTTTAACCTCTTCTTCTGTTATGGTGACAGTCTTGTTCATGACAACCCTTTTGCTGAAGCGATACAGCGGTATCCGCTTTACAGCGATAATGTTAGTGTAAGAGTTTAAGTGATTATATAGCTATTTAATTATACTATTCAAACCATAAATAGCCTTAGAGCAATTGTCACGATTACTATTCAGGCCGGGCTGTTCTGAAAGAAGGGTGTTTTCATGCTCTAATGCACGCTGACGCTGGTAAGTTCCATGATTGAATCAATCAGGGATTGAGGTGCTTTGAACTGGACAATTTTTTCCTTGATGATCATTTTGGTTTTTTTAGCCTCATCAAACTCATCCTGGCACTCTTTGCACTCCGAGAGGTGCAGAAGAAAGCCCTGTTCTTCCTTAAGGGAAAGCTCAAAATCTACAGCGGCACTCATAAGCACCCGCGCTTTTTGGCAGTTCATAGCGGAAATATTTTGTACATATTTATTTATTGATCTTTATCGGTGTTGAAACCATATTTTTTAGCGTATCCTTCAAGCTGTTCACGAAGCAGTTTCCTGCCCCTGTACAACCTTGATCTTACGGTACCGATGGGACTTTCAACCATATTTGCAATTTCTTCATACGTAAATCCTTCAATATCACAAAGCTGTATCACCTCCCTGAACTCTTCAGGCAGAGAGTGAAGAGCCTGATAGACCTCTTCATGCAGCAATGAATGGAAATAATCGCTTTCATCTTCACTGGTATCATTCTGAACATCCTTTATAGAATGATAAAAATCCTTGATAAGATCGTAATCAACCTTCCCCGGCTCTTTTGAATTTTTACGAAACCGGTTGATATAGTTGTTTTTCAGGATTTTAAACAGCCATGCCTTACAGTTTGTTCCCCTCTCGAATGAATTAAAAAATCTATAAGCCTTCAGATAGGTTTCCTGCACCAGATCTTCGGCATCACTCGGATTCATGGTTAAATGAAGTGCATAATTATAAAGCGAATTGAGATGAACGACAGCTTCCTTTTGAAACTCAAGTTGTTTTTGACGCTCCTCTCTCGACAGAGAGACTTTTTGTGTAGTGGTTTTAACATTACGGGCTGGATCAGGTTTATCCATGAGCTGAAATCCTCCGGTTTCAAATAACATTGTTTTGCATGTGGGGGTCCGACACGATAAAATAAATAATTTAAATCAATATATTTTAAGCCATTTAAGAACTTTAGAACTAATCTGGATGAACAATATTTATGAATGAATCTCCCGATGTCATTGTTATCGGCTCCGGGATTGGAGGACTCACTGCTGCAGCGCTGCTTCAGGATCGTGGTATTTCAACCCTCGTTTTCGAAAAAAACCGTTATCCGGGCGGAAGCTGTTCCTCTTTTCAGCGCGAAGGCTACAGTTTTGATGCCGGTGCATCCGTCTTTTATGGCTTTGGTGAAAACCGGCAAAGCGGAACCCTCAACCTCCATACAAGGATATTCAGGAAACTGGGGCTTGAGGTACCGACACTCCGTGATCCTGTACAGATTCACTATCATCTGCCAAACGGTTTTTCACTCCCGGCACATTACGATCGCGATGCATTTCTCGAAGCGCTAAGCGCACGTTTTCCGCATGAACGCGCAGGAATTGAAAAGTTTTACAGCGAACTTGAAGATGTTCACGATATTCTCAGCTCTCTACCCGCCGGTTCGCTTGAAGATCCGTTTCATCTTGCTTCTGTAGGGGTTACGTTTCCGGCCAAAATTATCCAGCTCGCAGTAAAGACCTTTCGTTCCATGGGCAAGACAGCCAGGAGGTATATCCGTGACGAGGAACTTCTAAAATTCATTGATATCGAAGCCTACTCCTGGGCGGTCCAGGATGCCGTTTCAACGCCACTCGTCAATGCCGGCATCTGCCTTGCTGATCGACATCATGGTGGAATCAACTATCCTGTCGGAGGTTCCGGCGCCATTCCCAAAGCCTTATGCCAGGGTATTGAAAAGTCTGGAGGTCAAATCCGCTTTCAATCCGAAGTAACCTCTATTATTGTAGAAAACGGAGAAGCCCGCGGAGTCAGGCTGGCAGATGGAAGCGAATGTTTCGCAAAAGCAGTCATCAGTAATGCCACTATTTGGGATACCTTTAACCACCTCATCACTGATGCACGCTACAAGGTGGATGAAAACAGATTTTTAAGAGCCCCCAGCTGGTTCCAGCTCTATCTCGGTGTCGATGCCTCCGTCATACCTGACGATTTTTATGTCCACCATATTCTTGTCGATAGATGGGAAAACTACAATCAACCTGGCGGAACCATCTATTTTTCAGCTCCGACGCTCCTCGACCCTTCTCTGGCTCCTCCCGGCAAACATATTGTCCACGCCTTCGTTACCGCCGACGTCGACGAGTGGGAGCAATACGACAGGAAAAACGGTGCATATCAAAACGCAAAAGAAGCCTTTGCCGCCAAAGTGATATCCCGCACTGAAAGCATTCTGCCCGGACTCGCAAATGCCATTGAGGTCAAGGTGCTTGCCACGCCGATGACCCATCAGCGCTATCTTAACCGGTTCAAAGGATCCTACGGCCCACTCTTGAAACCGGGGCAGAACATTCTGCAGAAGCCCCAGAATACCACCAGGATTAAAAACCTTTTTGCCGCGGGCGACAGTACCTTCCCCGGCCAGGGAGTTATTGCTGTAACCTATTCAGGAGTCTCATGTGCATCTTATATAGCACGACAATTCGGCAAACCGCTCGATGAGCTGATCTAAAGCCACCCTCAGCTGGCGGCAAGCAGCATATCGATCTCCCTGAATTGAAGAGAGGTAAGATCAGCAAGAATTCTCTTTGTGACGTAGCTCTTGAAAATATAGGTACCCTGCCTCAGGCTGTGGTTTTTCCAGAGAATATCCGAAATAGTCTCATGAGAGGTGAGTTTCAGCAAAAAGGGGAGCAGGGTATTGGTAAGCGCAAAAGAGGCGGTTTTTGCCACAGCTGACGGAATATTAGGAACGCAGTAATGCGTAACGCCATGCTTGACATAAATCGGATTGGTATG